>JBAXOC010000046.1:0-9015 GCA_037133455.1 Comamonadaceae bacterium
GCGGTTGCAGGTGGAAACAATGGCAGCTTCGTGTGCATGGGTAAGCGATTCGCGCAGGGCTTGGAGCTTAGGTGCGAGCTGATCGGAGGCGAAGGAGAACCGACCGCGCAAGTCCAGCGGTGCGGTGGTGTGGTTGATTCCTAGTGCCCAGACTGCCATATGAAGGAGGGATTATAAAATTGTTAGCTCTTAGAAAGAATCCATGGACTTTGTCGATCTCCTTACCCACACTGCAAACTTTGTAGCGCCGTGTATTTTTGTTGGCTTTTTTATGGCGATGACAGCACCCTGGTTGTTCAAAAAATCGCCACAACGCTACACATTACTTACCCGCTCACTCTTGAATGCATCGGCCGCAGTGCTGGCGATGGCAGCGGGCCTGTGGTTTTTTGGCAATGACGGAAAGATGGCGAGCTACTTAGGGATGGCGTTGGCAAGCGCCCTCAGCCAGTTGTGGCTTGGCCGACGCTAACGCTTCCCCATTCGCTTTCAAGCGACGTTCAGATTTTTAAATAGCGTGAGGGTTGAATAGGTCCACCCGGTCGGTGATGATGCCGTCTGTTTTCAGATCCATCAAGGTTTGGACAGATGCACTGTCGTTGACCGTGTAGCTCAGGGTTCTGAATCCTGCCGCTTTCGCTTGGGAAACCGACTCCTTGTTCCACAAGGTGTAGTTGCAGACGATTGCAAGGCAGTCCAATCGCAGCGCCGTTTCCAGCCAACCGTCCCATAAGGTGTGTAAAAGTAGCGCTCTGGGCAGCGATGGCGCTTGCGCCATCGCGCCTTCCAGAGCGTCAACTTCAAAGGAGCTAAGCAAAGGGGCAACGGGAGCTTTTTGCCAAAGTCGTGCCGCATGTTGTGCAACGACTGTGCCTGTCTGCAGGCCTGTCCCTGTAGTTGGCTTGATTTCAATATTGAGACAGCAACCATTGGCAATGCAAAAACGGGAAATGTTTTCTAAGCATGGCAGTGGTTCCCCGAAGAAAGTGGTGCTGTGCCAGCTGCCGGCGTCTTGTTGGGCTAAGTCGCTCCACGGATTGTGACCCGCGATGGGTTGGAGTCCTAAAGCATCAGGGCAGGTTCGGCCCAAGGTGTCATCGTGCAAGAGAAAAGGAACGCCATCGCTGCTGAGCTTGACGTCACATTCAAACATTCGGTAGCCATGTGTGTGCCCCAAGCGAAATGCCGCCAAAGTATTTTCGGGGGCCAAGGTGCCCGCGCCACGGTGCGCGATCCAGCGAGGGTAGGGCCAGTCTGGGAGGGAGAGGAGGCGGTCATGGGCAGTCATAGGGCTGTATTTAACCTTATCACCATGAATGGACGCCCAAACGAAGTGCAATCAAAGAGTGTCCGGAGAAAGCCAAGGACAATGTTGCACTGCGGTACTATCAGTTTTTGTAAAAATTCGACAAATCAGGTCGCATTTAATGCTGCCTCTATGAGATGAACGCACCAACTTCGCTTGCCCATTTATTGCCTGAACCTGCGACCCATTCGCCACGGCAGGAGCGCATTCGTGAAATACCCTACAACTACACCTCATTTTCTGACCGAGAAATCGTCATCCGTCTGCTAGGCACAGCGGCCTGGGACACGTTGCTGGTGCTGCGCAATGAGCGCAATACCGGGCGCTCTGCACGGATGTTGTATGAAGTGCTGGGTGATATGTGGGTGGTGCAGCGAAACCCCTATCTGCAAGACGATTTGCTAGACAACCCCAAACGTCGCAGTCTTTTGGTGGACGCTCTAAAACACCGTTTGGGGGAAGTGCAAAAGCGCCGAACTCCACTGGCGCAGTCGCAGCGCGACAACATGGTGGGTGAACTTTTAGTCGCAGCCCAAGGCGCGGTCGCTGCGTTTGACGCATCGTTTATTGAAATGGCAAGCTTGCGCCGCCAAACCCAGAAAACGTTGGGAAAGTTAACCGCTAAGGACAACATCAAGTTTGATGGCTTAAGCCGGGTGTCTCACGTCACAGACGCTACCGATTGGCGTGTTGAATACCCGTTTGTGGTCCTGACGCCTGACACTGAAGAAGAGATGGCGCGCTTGGTCAAGGGTTGTATGGCCCTTAGCTTGACCATCATTGCCCGTGGTGGCGGAACCGGCTATACCGGTGGCGCAGTGCCGCTGACCTGGAAGAGTGCAGTCATCAATACGGAAAAACTCGAGGCGATGACCGAAGTAGAGATGCGCCGATTGCCAGGGATGGACCATGACGTGGCGACCATTTGGACGGAGGCGGGCGTGGTGACGCAACGTGTCGCAGATGCGGCCGAACGCGCTGGGTTTGTTTTCGCTGTAGATCCTACGTCGGCAGAAGCTTCGTGTATTGGCGGCAATATTGCAATGAATGCGGGCGGCAAAAAAGCGGTGCTTTGGGGAACCGCTTTGGACAATTTGGCTAGCTGGCGCATGGTCACACCGCAAGCGCAGTGGCTTGAGGTCACGCGCGTTGGCCACAACATGGGCAAGATCCATGACGTGGAGGAAGCCCGTTTTCAATTGAAATACTTCCAAGCCGACGGGACCACGCTGATCCGCACCGAAGACCTGCATATTCCTGGAAAATCCTTTCGCAAAGAAGGCTTGGGAAAAGACGTTACTGACAAGTTTTTAAGCGGCTTACCTGGAATCCAAAAAGAAGGCTGTGACGGCTTAATAACCAGCGCGCGTTGGGTGGTTCACCGTATGCCGGCGCACACCCGCACCGTGTGCTTAGAGTTTTTTGGCAATGCCCGCAACGCTGTTCCCAGCATTGTCGAGATCAAAGACTTTATGTTTGCCGAACAAAAGCGAAGCGGGGTTCTGCTTGCAGGCTTAGAACACCTCGACGACCGTTACCTCAAGGCGGTGGGCTACGCCACCAAAAGCAAACGCGCCGCCGAACTAGGCGGCAGATCCGGTTTGCCCAAAATGGTGTTGGTTGGTGACATTGCCGGGGATGATGCTGACGCGGTGGCACGGGCGACATCCGAGGTCATTCGCATTGCTAATTCGCGCAGCGGCGAAGGCTTTGTGGCTATCAGCCCCGAGGCGCGCAAGAAATTTTGGCTCGACCGAAAGCGCACCGCAGCCATTAGCAAGCACACCAATGCGTTCAAAATCAACGAAGACGTGGTGATCCCTTTGCCGCGCATGGCCGAATACACCGATGGCATTGAGCGCATCAATATTGAGTTGTCCTTGCGCAATAAGCTTGCCTTGTGCGATGCCCTTGAAGCCTTTTTCTCCCGCCGTGATTTACCGGTAGGGAAAAGTGACGATGCCAGCGGCATTTCATCGGCGGAGCTCTTAGAAGACCGGGTAGCCCAGGCCCAGGCCTTGATTGAGGGCGTGAAAAACCAATGGCAGGGGTGGCTCGCTGGTGTGGACGCCTTGTTTTTTGAGTTGCAAGACCATACCTTGCGCGCCAGTTGGAAGACCCAGTTGCAAGCACCCTTGCAAGTTATTTTTAATGGTGCGGCTTTCACGGCGATCCTCAGTGAGTGTGTCGCTATCCATAAACGGGTACTAAAAGGGCGAGTCTGGGTGGCTTTGCACATGCACGCCGGAGACGGCAATGTTCACACCAATATTCCCGTCAATAGCGATGATTACGAGATGTTGCAAACGGCCCACGGGGCGGTTAAACGCATCATGGGCTTAGCCCGTGGATTGGGCGGGGTGATTTCAGGTGAGCATGGCATTGGCATCACCAAGTTGGAATTTTTAACCGACGCAGAGTTACAACCCTTCGCCGATTACAAAGCCAAAGTCGATCCCGAAGGCCACTTCAACAAAGGCAAGTTACTGCGTAAGACGGGGGGAGGCAGTGCGAATCTCGACGCCGACTTGACCAACGCCTACACGCCTTCGTTTGGTCTGATGGGGCACGAGTCGCTCATCATGCAACAAAGTGACATTGGAGCGATCGCTGATTCGGTCAAAGATTGCTTGCGCTGTGGAAAATGCAAGCCCGTCTGCGCTACGCATGTGCCCCGCGCCAATTTGCTCTACAGCCCGCGCAATAAAATTTTGGCGACTTCGTTGCTGATTGAAGCGTTTTTATACGAAGAGCAAACCCGCCGCGGAGTGTCCATAAAGCACTGGCAAGAGTTTGAAGACGTCGCCGACCACTGCACTTTGTGCCACAAATGCGAAAGTCCATGCCCGGTCAAAATTGACTTTGGTGATGTGACGATGCATATGCGTAATTTGTTGCGAAAAATGGGCAAAAAAACCTTCCGCCCAGGTAACGCGGTCGCTATGTTTTTCCTCAATGCAACCAACCCCGAGACCATTAAATTCATGCGGGGCGCCATGGTGGGTGTGGGTTTCAAAGCCCAGCGCTTGGCCAACGATCTGTTGCGGGTGCTTGCCAAAAAGCAAACAGCCAAGCCGCCGGCGACGGTTGGAACTGCGCCCCTCAAGGCCCAAGTTATTCACTTCATTAACAAAAAAATGCCCGGCGGTTTACCTAAGAAAACGGCCCGCGCTTTGCTGGATATTGAAGATTCAGACTACGTTCCTATCATTCGCGACCCCCAAGCCACCACGTCGGAAACCGAAGCCGTCTTTTATTTTCCTGGCTGCGGCTCGGAGCGGCTTTTTAGCCAAGTCGGCTTGGCAACCCAAAGCATGCTGTGGCACGCCGGGGTTCAAACGGTTTTACCGCCTGGGTATTTGTGCTGCGGGTATCCGCAGCGTGGATCCGGTCAAGCCGATAAAGCCGAGAAAATAATTACCGATAACCGGGTACTTTTTCACCGCGTTGCCAACACGCTTAATTACTTGGACATTAAAACCGTCGTGGTGAGCTGCGGCACCTGTTATGACCAACTGCAGGGTTACGAATTCGACAAAATTTTTCCAGGTTGCCGTATTGTTGATATCCATGAATACCTGCTTGAAAAAGGAATCACCTTGGTTCCTGATGGCGGTGCGGGGGAGGGCTATCTTTACCACGACCCTTGCCACAGCCCCATGAAACTTCAAGACCCGATGAAGACTGTCAAAGCCTTGGTTGGCGACGCAGTGCTTAAAAACGACCGTTGCTGTGGTGAGTCTGGAACGCTGGGCGTCACCCGCCCTGATATTTCGACCCAAATTCGTTTCCGTAAGGAAGAAGAGTTGCGCAAGGGCGAGGCGGACTTAGCCGTTTTGACTGCAGCCCAGGGGAGCACCCCACCCGCAGTGACCAAAATTCTGACCAGTTGCCCGAGTTGCCTGCAAGGCTTAAGTCGGTATGGCAATGACTTGAACAACGGGCTGTTGGAGGCCGACTACATCGTGGTTGAAATGGCCAGGAAAATACTTGGGCCCGCGTGGTTGGAAGACTACGTGCAAAAGGCCAATGCGGGCGGAATTGAGCGGGTATTGGTCTAGCAGGTTACAGTGAGGTTCAGCCAACCTCAAGCGCTGCATTTTTGCGACGAGAAAGTTAAAAAGTCCTATGGCCGGTTTACAAAAAAATTCACCTTCGCCCCAAGCCCTCACGGTGCACAGCCAATCGCGGGTGCTTGAAATCAGTTTTTCTGATGGCGCAGCGTTTCGCATTCCCTTTGAGTTGATGCGTATTTACTCGCCTTCTGCAGAAGTCCAAGGCCACGGCCCAGGCCAGGAGGTGTTGCAAACAGGGAAACGATTGGTTGAGATCGCAGGGTTGGAGCCGATCGGGAATTACGCGGTCCAACCGGCGTTTTCCGACGGCCACGACACCGGCATTTTTTCTTGGGACTATTTGTATTTTCTCGGTTCTCAGGAAGAAGCGCTCTGGAAAGAGTACGCCCAGCGCTTAAGCACTGCGGGACGCGACCGCGACGCACCGATGCCCATTCCTGAGGCGCAAGGCTGCGCTAGCCATTAAGAAGAACCATGACATCCACCCATTTTGGATTCCAATCGGTCGATGAAGCCGACAAGGCTCGGCACGTTCGCAGCGTTTTTGATTCGGTCGCGCCCAAGTACGACTTGATGAACGATTTGATGTCAGGCGGCTTGCATCGCGTGTGGAAAGCCTATACCTTGGCAGTTGCAAACCTTCAACCTGGTGACAAAGTCTTGGACATTGCCGGTGGAACCGGCGATTTGGCGCTGGCATTCTCTAAAAAAGTCGGCAAAACCGGTCAGGTGGTTCATACCGACATCAACGAAGCCATGCTGAGCACGGGGCGCAACCGGCTGCTGGATCTTGGAAAAGTCCTTCCCACCGTCGTGTGTGACGCGGAAAAACTACCTTTCCCTAACCAGTATTTTGACTTGGTCAGCGTGGCTTTTGGGCTGCGTAACATGACGCACAAAGACACCGCTTTGGCGGAAATGAACCGGGTCCTTAAGCCGGGAGGCAAGTTATTGGTGCTGGAGTTCTCTAAAGTCGCGCCGCCCCTAGAAAAGCTGTACGACTGGTACTCCTTCAAAGTCTTGCCCCAATTAGGCAAATGGGTGGCAGGTGACGATGCCAGTTACCGCTATCTGGCGGAGTCGATTCGCATGCATCCAAGCCAGAAAGAGCTAAAAGCCATGATGCACAAAGGTGGATTTGGTCATGTGGATTACCACAACCTCACTGCAGGCATTGCGGCATTACATGTTGGAATCAAGTGTTGAAAACGAATGGTGGCTTGTGAATTGCGTCATTGGCCGCATCTGAACCTTTGTAATTACTTGAACTTTGGAAATATGACTATGAAATTATGGACCTTGGCTTTATCGCTTGCGATGGCGCTATTTAGTTTGCATGCCGATGCGGCTCGAATGGGCGGGGGCCGATCCTTTGGAAAACAGTCTGGTAACGTGACGCAGCGTCAAGCTGCGCCAGCCACGCCTGCGCAAGGTGCCAATGCGGCCAACAAACCCGCTGCTGCGCCTGCGGCTGCCCCAGTGGCACCCAAACGTCCATGGGGCGCGATGTTGGGAGGACTTGCCGCTGGTTTGGGCTTGGCTTGGTTAGCCCACTCTTTGGGTATGGGTGAAGGCATGGGGCAGTTTCTGATGTACGCGCTGTTGGCTATGGCCGCATTTATGGCAATTAGCTATTTCCTGCGTTCGCGCCGTCCTGCAGATACCTCTCAAGGGCCATTTGCATTTCAAGGCGCAGGTAACGTTCCTGTTTCCAATTCGCAAACCTACCGCCCTGAAAATGTGGGCAACGATGCGTCCGCGCGGCCATGGGAACAACAAGCCACTGCATTCGATAGTTCTGCTCCCAGTACAAATTCCTCGGGTTCAATGATCGGTTCTGCGCTGTCGGGATCCCAGGCTTGGGGAATTCCTCAAGGGTTTGATACGGATGGCTTCCTCAAAGCGGCTAAAGCCAATTTCATTACGCTACAGGCGGCTTGGGATAAATCAGACGTGAGTAGCTTGCGCTCCATGATGACCGACACCATGCTGCTGGAAATCAAAAGCCAACTCACCGAACGTGAGACCCATGCAGGAGCGACTGTGAACCACACCGAAGTTGTCATGATCGAAGCCCATCTCTTGGGCATAGAGGAAACGGCCGATGAATACCTCGCCAGTGTGGAGTTCTCCGGAATGATTCGTGAAGACGCCTCTGCCGGTCCGAGCCCGTTCCGAGAAGTCTGGAATATGACCAAACCCATATCGGGCGGCGGCTGGTTGGTCGCAGGCGTACAGGCTTTGCAATAAAAGCACAGCCCAGTGGTTTAAGCGCCAAGTGGGGTTTCGCCGCCCCATATCGGGAATAATGGGGACTATGGCAACACAGTCCCCATTTTCTATGCTGGAATCGTTTTTTAAAGACGGAGCCGAACGCTTCGCGCCGCCACCTTGGGCCGTTGAAGAATCACACCGCCGCATCGTTTTGCTGCTCAACCACATCTTGATGCAAGAGCCCCAAGCCAGAGAGCGCTTGGTGCGTCAAAAAGGCCGCAAGCTGTTAGCGCAGTGGCAAAACTTCAGTTTCAAAGTGATGGTGACGCCCGCAGGATTGTTGGACCTTGCGCCAAGCCAAGTGCCCGTCGATTTAACCTTGACCGTTTCTGAGTCTTCGCCTTGGGTCCTAGCGCAAGGGCTCTTTAAAGGCGAAAAACCCGCTGTGCGTATTGAGGGCGATGTTCAATTGGCCGCAGAAGTCAATTGGTTAGCCGACCATGTGCGTTGGGACATTGAAGAAGATATTTCTCGCATCGTGGGCGATGCGCCAGCGCACATGTTGGTACAGGCTTGCCGCAACATGCTTTCTGCTTTGAAGAATTTTGTCATGCAAAAAAGCCCACCTACCCCCCCCGCGAGCCCGTCTGAAAGCGCTGCATGACACGCATGTTCAGGGGTGTTTTTATCGTCTGGGTTCTTCTGCGCCATGGGCTGGACGTCTTGCTCCTTGAAAGTGTGAACCACACGGGGCTGCGCCTTTTATCGAAATTGGTGTCGGTGGGTCGAACTTTAAAAGCACCGCGCGGCCAACGCATTCGTGAAGCCCTCGAACAACTGGGTCCTATTTTCGTGAAATTAGGTCAAGTGCTTTCCACGCGACGCGACCTGCTGCCTTTGGACATCGCTGACGAGTTGGCCAAACTGCAAGACCGGGTTCCGCCCTTTTCTTCCGATATCGCCGTGGCTGCTGTGGAGCGCGCTTTGGGTAAACCCATTGATCAGATTTTCGTGTCCTTTGATCGAACCCCCATCGCCAGTGCGTCGATCGCCCAAGTGCACTTTGCGGTGCTGCGCGATCGCAACGGCTTGCAACGGGAGGTCGCAGTGAAGGTGTTGCGCCCTGACATGCTCTCGGCGATTGACAAAGACTTAAGTTTGATGCGTTGGATGGCCCGTTGGCTTGAGCGGCTGTCTGCTGATGGCCGACGGCTCAAACCCCGCGAAGTCGTTGCCGAATTTGATAAGTATTTGCACGACGAGCTCGACTTGGTGCGCGAGGCTTCTAGCGCTGCCCAGCTGCGTCGCAATATGGAAGGTTTGAATTTGGTACTTATCCCGGAAATGCTGTGGGATTACTGCACGACCAATGTGTTGGTGATGGAGCGCATGCACGGGGTACCGATCAGCCAGGTAGAT
>JBAXOC010000047.1:0-8884 GCA_037133455.1 Comamonadaceae bacterium
GCGCTGGCGCGATGAAATGCGCAACGCGCCTTTGCTTACTTTGGCCAATGTGGAT
This sequence comes from Comamonadaceae bacterium, assembly GCA_037133455.1. Classification (GTDB taxonomy): domain Bacteria; phylum Pseudomonadota; class Gammaproteobacteria; order Burkholderiales; family Burkholderiaceae_C; genus Allorhodoferax. The sequence goes on from JBAXOC010000047.1 coordinate 56, forward strand.
GTGGTGGTGCGCCAGCGCCACCGAACCCATTCTTTGCGTTTGGATGTCAGTCCGCCAGCCGAGTGGGGCGGGCGTTTGAGTGTCCAAGGGGAGTTTAAGCAGCCCTTGTTGTCCACCCACGCAGGGCGTTGGCAAGAGTGGCAAGGCCAGTGGTTCAGCACGGTGGCGAAGTTGGACTTGGCACAACTGCAGCCTTATGCCGATCTCGGTTTGGGCGTCCAAGCGGGCCAAGGCAGTCTGCGTGCATGGATCGGCATTTCCCGCGGCGCACTCACCGATGCGACCTTGGACGTGGCGCTGGCCGATGTGAAGTTAGCCCCAACCGCTGCGCTTCCTGCCGTGACGTTAAATAAAGCATCGGGCCGCGTGGCGCTCAAGACTTTAGACGGCGGACGCCAATATGCCACGCAAGGTTTGCAATTGGATACCTCTGACGGCATCCATTGGCCCGGTGGCAATGTGCAGGTCTCTCTGTGGGATGCGCAAGGCCAAGAAGGAATTGGCCCAACGGTGAAACCGGCGCGAGGGGAAGTGGTTGCCGACCGATTGGATTTGGCAGCCTTGCGCCAGTTGGTTCAACGCCTGCCGCTAGAAGATGCGGTTCGCCGCTCGCTGACTGCTTTAGCGCCTGTGGGTGTTGTCCAAACGCTAACCGCTTCGTGGACCGGTGATTTGAATGCACCTAAAACTTACGCAGCCAAAGGCGCAGTACAACAATTGGGCGTGTCCTTTGACGCGGCGTTGGGAACCCCGGGGATACGCGGCTTAAGCGTTGAGTTTGACGTTTCAGAAGCTGGCGGCAAAGCCAGCGTGGCGATGCAAGACGGTGCGATTCAGCAGCCGGGTTTATTGGTCGATTCAGACATCGCGGTCCAGCAACTCAGCGCCGATGTGCAGTGGAAACAAGCCATGGCGGCCAACGCGGTTTTCTTCCCCGTGTTGCTCAGTGCCTCGACCTCGAACCTTCGTTTTGCCAATGCGGACATTCAAGGCGAAGCACAACTCACTTGGAGTCGGACCGCGCCCCCGGCGCAAAGTTCGCTGCTCTCCAAGCTTGGCGTTGGCAAAGGAAAATCACTGGCAGCGCCGCCCCGCAGCGCGGAGCTGGGTCTTGGCGTGTTGGACTTACAAGGTACTTTAAGCCGCGTTGATATTGCCAATGTATCCCGTTACATGCCGATGCTCATGGAAAAAGAGGTGCGTGATTATTTGCGCGAGTCGCTGTTGTCGGGGCTGGCCAGTGGCGTGAAGTTCAAGGTCAAAGGCGACTTGCAAAACTTTCCATTCGAGCAAGCGAAGCATGGCGATTTCAAAGTCTCAGCCAACATCAGCAACGCCAGCTATGCCTATGTGCCCCCAAGCCAGATCGCTAAAGGAAGCTTGCCTTGGCCGGTGTTGACGCAGCTCCAAGGCGAGTTTGTGATGGATCACTCAACCTTGTCGCTCAACGGAGTCAAGGCCTTGTGGGGAACCACGCCCAACCTCCCCATCACGCGTGGCGATGCGGTGATTGCCAATTTGTACCATGCCTCAACCGTGTCGGTGAAGGTTCAGGGGCGCGGGCTGTTGAACGACGCGCTGGCTGTGATCAATTCCTCTGCCGTGGGCGATATCACTGGCCACGCTTTCAACCGAACGTTGGCAACAGGTGCGGCTGACTACAAGGTGAAACTCGATTTCCCGCTCGCTGACATCAACCGAATTAAGCTCAGCGGAGACATCAATTTGCAAGGTAACGACGTCCAAGTTTTCGCGGGAACGCCTCGCTTAAGCCGGCTCAAGGGCACTTTGGGATTTACAGAGAGCGGGTTTACGGCAACGGGCTTAACCGGTCGTGCGCTAGGCGGAGATGTGCGGCTAGAAGGCAGCCTCACGGGGTTGGGGGTGGCTAGCAATTCGGGCCCGAATAAATCTGCCGGTGTATTGCGTATCCAAGGTTTGGCAACCGCCGAGGGCTTGCGACAAGCCAATGAATTGGCTTGGGTTGCCGGGGTTGCCAAATACGCCCAAGGCAGCACGCCCTACCAAGCCACGGTCAGCGTGCGCGGCGGTGCGCCAGAGCTTTTGGTGAGCAGCAACCTCACTGGCTTGGCTTTGCGTTTGCCCGAGCCTTTAACCAAGACCGCAGAACAGACCTTGGCCTTGCGTTTGGAACTCTTGCCCGTTCGAGTGGGCGGAGTCGTTGTTAAGGGGCAAGACCAGTTGCGTGCAGATTTAGGTCGACGGGTGAGCTTGAACTATGTGCGTGATGTCAGCACGGAAACCGCGCGCGTTTTGCGCGGTTCGATCGCTGTCGGTATGGCTGCGGGTGAGTCTTTGGCCATGCCCGCACAAGGCGTTACAGGAAACATCACCACGGACATTTTTGATGTAGATGCGTGGACTGCGGTGTTGGCAGACAGCCAAGGGGCCGAGCGCTCCGCCATCAAGGCCTTGGATATGGCGCAAAGTTATTTGCCCAACAACTTGGCATTCAAGGCGCGAGAGATGGAGTGGGATGGTCGAAAACTGCGGCGGGTGGTTTTAGGCGTTACGCGTTCGGGCGCGCTGTGGCGCGGCAACGTAGAGTCCGCTGAGTTCAGTGGCTATGTGGAATACCGCGAAGCCCGAGCCCCAGGGGAGCCTTCGACCGATAACGCCGGTCGGCTATATGCGCGTTTCACGCGCATGGCGATTGGCAGCGGGGATGCCCAAGAAGTTGAAAACCTCCTCAATGAGCAGCCGGCGAGTATCCCTGCCTTGGATATCGTTGTGGATGACTTCGAGTTGCAAGGGAAAAAGTTGGGGCGCTTGGAGGTGGAAGCCATTAACCAGATGGTGGCCTCGCAGCGTGAGTGGCGGTTAAAGCGTTTTGCCTTGAGCGCGCCTGACTCGGTTTTTAACGCCACCGGGAGTTGGAGCTTGGTGATGCCGACCACAGGAACGCCGAAGCTGGGAAGCGTGAAAGACAGAAGGCGGACCTCGCTGAATTTCAAGTTAGATATCTCTGATGCGGGCGATGCCTTGGGTCGCTTTGGTATGAAAGAGGTGGTGCGCAAAGGCCGCGGGAAAATTGAAGGCCAAGTCGGCTGGCAAGGTTCGCCCCTGTCGCTGGATTACCCCAGCATGGGCGGAAGTTTTCATGTGAATGTTGAAAACGGACAATTCCTCAAAGCCGATCCCGGTATCGCCAAACTCTTGGGCATCTTGAGTTTGCAGTCTTTGCCACGGCGTTTGTTGTTGGACTTTAGAGATGTGTTCAGCGAAGGCTTTGCGTTTGACTTTTTGCGCGGAGACGTCACGATTGATCAAGGCATTGCCCGAACCAATAACTTGCAAATGAAGGGTGTCAACGCTGCGGTGTTGATGGAAGGCAGTTCGGACATTGCCAAAGAAACACAGAGCCTTAAAGTGGTGGTGATTCCTGAACTCAATGCGGGCAGCGCGTCCTTGATTGCGTCAGCCATCAACCCGGTTGTGGGCTTATCCACCTTCTTTGCCCAGTGGCTTTTGAACAAGCCTTTGATTGAAGCGGGAACCCAAGAGATGTTTGTGGATGGCACGTGGCTTGAGCCCCGTGTCACCAAAGTCGAACGCAGCACCAAAACCACCAAGCCCACCAAAGCAGTCCCTGCTACACCTGCAAAAACAGGAACCCCATAGGAATCAAGCCCATGAAAGTAGCTGCCCTGCAAATGGTTTCCACCGATGTGTTAGCTGAGAACTTGGAGCAAGCATCCCACTTGCTTTCGCAAGCAGCAGCGCAAGGAGCAGAGTTGGCTGTTTTGCCAGAGTACTTTTGTTTGATTGGCCACCAAGACAGCGACAAGCTGGCAATTCAAGAGACGTTTGGGGCGGGCCCCATCCAAACGTTTCTCGCCGAGCAAGCCCGCACTTTGGGTTTGTGGATCGTTGCCGGCACCCTTCCTTTGAGCATAGACCCGGCCTTGCCCACCGATCGGGTGTTTAACAGCAGTTTGGTGTTCAACCCGAAAGGGCAGTGCGTGGCACGATACGACAAAATCCACCTTTTCCGTTTTGACAACGGCGTTGAGGCGTATGACGAATCGCGCGTTTTATCGCCAGGAACGTTGCCCACGCAGTTTGCATTGCCCGCGCGTGATGGCCATGTGTGGCAGATTGGTTTGAGCGTCTGTTACGACTTGCGTTTTGCGGAGTTGTACCGCGCTTACGCAGCCAACGGGGTCGATCTGATGTTAGTTCCCAGCGCCTTTACCTTTACGACGGGTCAGGCCCACTGGGAAATTTTGCTTCGAGCCCGGGCGATTGAAAATTTAAGTTTTGTCGCCGCCGCGGCCCAAGGCGGAACCCATCCGAGTGGCCGCAAAACCTGGGGCCAGTCGCTATTGATTGATCCGTGGGGCCACATCTTGGCCGAGCAGGCGCAAGGGGCAGGCGTCGTTATCGCAGATTTAGACCCAGCACAATTAGCCCAACGCCGCAGCCAGTTGCCCGCGTTGCAACACCGTTTACTGTGATGATTTTTCAGTGCGTTGTTTCGTCATCCTCTGTTTTGGGCGGCGGGGTTATTTCGCCATTTTTTCGGCCCGAGAACATCGTCCACCAAATGATGCCGATAAAAATCAATCCGGCGCCCAAGGCTTCGAGCAGTAGCAAAGTCATCGCGCATTTCTTTCGTTGGGCTGTGTTGGCTTTGATTGTAGGAATACTGGCGGCGTGCGGCAGTGCGCCGCGCCATACCCCCACCAAACCGATACCGAATAAGCCGCAAGAGGCTCAGTCGCAACCGGCGGCAGGCGATGTCATGACCAATGATCGAAGTCGGTGGGTGCGTACCGATTGGTCTGAGCTGCCGGGCTTTAACGAAGACGCATTGGCGCAAGCGTGGAACGCGTGGATTAAAAGTTGCGAGCGCCCTGTGAGCTTGCCTGCGGTTTTATTGGCCTTGTGTCCAGAGGTGCGGGCTTTGAGTATTGTTTCGCCAGAAGAGCAGCGGGTTTGGCTTCAACAGCGGCTAGTGCCCTTTCGGGTCGAGTCTTTGCAAGGCGATGCGCGGGGGTTGCTGACGGGCTATTTCGAGCCAGTGATGGATGTCAGCCGAACCCAAAGTCCGATGTTTCCTTTTCCTCTTTACCAAGCGCCCGCGACCCTATCGCAACGCAATCCGTGGTTTAGTCGGCAAGAAATCGACACGCTGGCGCAAGCCCAGGCGCAATTGCAAGATCGCGTTCTCGCCTACGCCGCCGACCCGATTGATGTACTGATTTTGCAAATCCAAGGCTCGGGCCGAATTCGGGTGATCGAGGCCGATGGCAGCACCCGCACGTCGCGCTTGGCCTTCGCCGCAACCAACGAGCAGCCTTATAAAAGTGTGGGTAAATGGTTGCTTGACCAAGGCTTGGTGAAAGACGCCTCGTGGCCAGGTATCAAAGCCTGGCTGGCGCAAAATCCCCAACGCTTGCAAGAGCTGTTATGGGTCAATCCCCGCGTCGTTTTTTTCAAAGAAGAAACCTTAAGCGACTTGGATATGGGCTTTGGCCCCAAAGGGGCGCAGGGTGTTGCTCTTACGCCCGGACGGTCCATCGCAATCGACCCATTGGGAATGCCTTACGGAACGCCAGTCTGGTTGGCTTCACGCGGCCCCCAAGTGAACTTGCAAAAACTAGTGATCGCGCAAGACACCGGCAGCGCCATCATCGGCGCAGTGCGGGCTGATTACTTTGTCGGTGGGGGCGTCCAAGCGGGCGAACTCGCTGGCCGCTTGAAGCAGCCTTTGCAAATGTGGGTGCTGTGGCCAAAGTAACTGGCGACCCCTTAAGGAGTTGATTACACTGGTGGTTCTCGCATGCGCCCTACCCGGGCGACCATGCAATGAACGTTGCCCACAAGGCGGCTACCCAAAACCAGGAGACTTCTGACCATGAACGCCCCGCTGAACCCTGCGCAACTGCGTGCTGCGCCCGATGCCGTCAGCCTTGACGACAAATACACCCAACGCACAGGGACTGCGTTCATGAGCGGCGTTCACGCGCTGGTTCGCCTGCCCATGCTTCAGCGTCTGCGCGACCAAGCTGCAGGAAAAAATACCGCAGGTTTTATCAGCGGCTACCGCGGTTCGCCTTTGGGTGGGTACGACCAAGCGCTGGCGAAAGCCCAAGTCCATTTGAAGGCCCATCATGTGGTGTTTCAACCCGGCGTCAATGAAGAGTTGGCTGCCACCGCGCTGTGGGGAACGCAGCAACTCGGGTTTGCACCGCCGGGATCGAATAAGTACGACGGCGTGTTTGGTATTTGGTATGGCAAAGGCCCTGGCGTTGACCGCTGCTCGGATGTGTTTAAACACGCCAATATGGCAGGAACTACGCCGTGGGGCGGCGTGATCGCGGTGGCAGGCGACGACCATATTTCAAAAAGCTCCACAGCTGCGCACCAAAGCGACCACATCTTCAAAGCCTGCGGCACCCCGGTATTTTTTCCTTCTAACGTCCAAGAAATTTTGGATCTGGGCGTCCATGCGTTTGCGATGAGTCGGTTTTCTGGCGTGTGGGCTGGGATGAAAACGATTCAAGAAATTGTCGAGTCCAGCGCAGCGGTGCAAGTGGACTTTGATCGGGTTCAGATTGCTTTACCGACCGACTTTCCGATGCCTGCAGGCGGTGTGCATATCCGCTGGCCCGATTCTGCTTTAGAACAAGAAGCGCGTTTGTTTGATACCAAGTGGTATGCGGCACTCGCTTACATTCGCGCCAATCGCCTCAACTACAACGTGATTGAAGGCCCCAACGACCGCTTTGGTTTGATGGCCAGCGGCAAAGCTTTTAACGACACCCGCCAAGCCTTGCTGGACTTGGGCCTCGATGACGTGACCTGCCAACGCATCGGCGTAAGGCTGCACAAAGTCGGCGTGGTCTGGCCTTTAGAAGCCCAACTGACGCGCCAATTTGCCACGGGATTGAAAGAAATTTTGGTGGTGGAAGAAAAACGCCAAGTGATCGAATACCAACTGAAAGAAGAGCTGTACAACTGGCGATCCGATGTGCGGCCCCACGTGTTGGGCAAGTTCAACGAAGTTGAAGACGCAACTGACAACACCTACGGCAGTGGCGGCGAGTGGTCGATGCCCAATCCCAGCGCTAACACTTTGCTGCGGGCGAACGCCGATTTGTCACCCGCACTGATTGCCCGGGCGATTGCGCAGCGGTTGAAAAAGATGGGAGTCGACAGCGACACCCAAGCGCGTATGGATGCGCAACTCGCAATTTTGGATGCCAAAGAACGCTCCATGCAGGTGTTGCAATTGAGCAGCCCGCAAGGCGACCGCCAACCTTGGTTTTGCTCGGGTTGTCCGCACAACACATCTACTAAATTGCCTGAAGGCTCAAGGGCAATGGCAGGTATTGGCTGCCACTTTATGACGATATGGATGGACCGATCGACCACAGGCTTCACCCAAATGGGGGGCGAAGGCGTGCCGTGGGTGGGGCAGCAACCCTTCTCCAATGACGCCCATATGTTTGCTAATTTGGGCGACGGTACCTACTTTCACAGTGGCCTGTTGGCGGTGCGCCAATCGATTGCGGCAGGCGTCAATATCACTTACAAAATTTTGTACAACGATGCCGTGGCCATGACCGGCGGCCAACAAATCGGCGAGCGCCCAGAAGGTCACAGTGTGGTTCAGATTGCACAAAGCATGCGAGCCGAAGGCGCCCAGCGCATCGTCATCGTGACCGACGAGCCTGAAAAATACGAGGCGGTGCAAGGCATTCCGGAGGGAATTTCGATTGAACACCGCGATGGCTTAGACCAGATTCAACGCGTGTTTCGCGAGATCAAAGGCACCAGCGTCATCATCTACGACCAAACCTGCGCGACCGAAAAACGCCGTCGGCGCAAGCGCGGAACGCTGATCGATCCTGCGGTTCGGGTGGTTATTAACGAGTTGGTGTGTGAGGGTTGTGGCGACTGCGGCGAACAAAGCAACTGCGTGAGTGTCGAGCCTCTAGAGACCGAATTCGGCCGCAAACGCCAGATCAACCAAAGCACCTGCAACAAAGATGTGTCTTGCGTCAAAGGTTTTTGCCCGAGCTTTGTGACGGTTGAAGGCGGGAGTTTGCGTAAGAAAAAAATGGCGGCATCTTCAGCGTTTGATATCTCCACCTTGCCCGAACCTGTTCTGCCTGATCTAAGCCAAGCCCATGATGGTGTTTGGGGTGTGGTGGTCGCCGGGGTGGGTGGAACCGGTGTCATCACCATTGGCCAGTTGCTTGGTGTAGCTGCGCACATGGAGGGCAAGGGCATCGTGACCCAAGACGCCGGCGGCTTGGCGCAAAAAGGTGGTGGTACCTGGAGCCATGTGCTCATTGGTCAAACGCAAGAGGCGATTCGCACAACCCGCGTCGGCATGGCCTGCGCTGATTTGGTGATCGGTTGCGATCCGATCGTGACCGCAGGCAAAGAAACCAGTCTGCGCTTGCGTGCCGGGCGCAGCCATGTGGCGCTGAACAGCCACAGCGCGCCAACTGCGGCCTTTGTCAAAAATGCCAATTGGAACAATCCGGGCGAAGCGTGTCTGGCTGCCATTGCCAGCGCCTTAGACGACCCCGCAGCTATGGGAACGGTCGATGCCGATGCCATTGCCACCCAACTTTTGGGCGACAGCATCTACACCAATCCGGTGTTACTCGGCTTTGCATGGCAAAAAGGATGGATTCCTTTGAGGCTCGCTTCCTTGTTGCAAGCCATGGAACTTAACGCTGTGGCAGTAGATAAAAATGTAGCTGCCTTCAATTGGGGCCGCGTTGCAGCGCATAACTATGCAGCGTTGGTCCGTGCGTTGCAACCCGGTCAAGCAGTTCAATGGGTGAA
>JBAXOC010000048.1:0-8642 GCA_037133455.1 Comamonadaceae bacterium
TGATGTTGCTAGACGAACCCTTGGTGAATTTAGATTACAAATTAAGAGAAGAGTTGCGTGATGAATTGACGGCGCTCTTTGCGCTGGGGAGTTCGACGGTGGTATATGCCACCACCGAACCTGGCGAGGCGCTCCTATTGGGCGGCTATACCGCGGTCATGGACGCAGGCGAGTTGTTGCAATACGGCCCCACGGCCGAAGTGTTTCATCAGCCGAGTTCAGTTCGCGTAGCCAAGGCCTTTAGCGACCCGCCTATGAATTTATTGCCTGCGAAGGCAGTCTCCGGCGGCGTCCAACTTTCACCAGCATTTTTCGCTGCGCTCGATTTGCCTGCGCAAGAGGACACCGTGTTGACGGTGGGCATTCGGTCTAGCGCCTTGCGGGTCAAGCCCCAAGAAGGCGATATCGCTTTGACAGGCTCGGTTGAGCTGGCAGAAATATCGGGCTCCGATACTTTCGTTCACTTAAATACTCCCTTGGGCGGTATGGTGGCACAACTCACGGGTGTGCATTACTTTGAGCTCGGAACCCATGTGACGGCTTACTTTCATCCGCGCCAGCTGTATGTATTTGATGCGAGCGGGATGCTGCTGCTCTCCCCTGGTCGCGAAGGAGTGCGTTGAGATGGCGCGCATAGAACTTAATCTGGCGCACGCCTACCGACCCAACCCGCAGACAGATGCGGACTACGCGCTGTTGCCGCTGAAAATGACGTTTGAAGATGGTGGAGCGTACGCCTTGCTCGGTCCATCGGGGTGTGGAAAAACCACCATGCTCAACATCATGTCAGGGCTGCTGGTGCCTTCGCAAGGGAGTGTGCGTTTTGATGGCAAAGACGTGACAGCTGATTCGCCACAGCAACGCAATATTGCCCAAGTGTTTCAGTTCCCGGTGATTTACGACACCATGACCGTTGCCGAAAACTTGGGTTTCCCATTAAGAAATCGCAAGGTCGCGCCAGACCAAATTAAAAAACGGGTCGGAGAAATCGCGGAAATGCTCGAAATGAGCGGGCAGCTTAATCAGCGTGCCTCAGGACTTTCTGCCGATGAGAAACAAAAAATATCCTTGGGACGTGGGCTGGTTCGCCCCGATGTGTCCGCGGTTTTATTCGATGAACCCTTGACCGTGATTGATCCGCATCTGAAATGGCAGTTGCGCCGCAAACTCAAACAAATTCACCGTGAGCTCAAGCTCACCTTGATTTACGTCACCCATGACCAAGTAGAGGCGTTGACCTTTGCGCAGCAAGTGGTGGTGATGACGCGTGGGCGAGCGGTACAAATGGGTCCTGCGGCTGATTTGTTTGAGCGGCCAAGCCACACTTTTGTAGGCCACTTTATTGGCTCACCCGGAATGAACTTTTTACCAGGGCAGGTGGATGACAGCGGCGTACATCTTTGTGGCGTGAATGTAGGGCTTCCTATCTCCGGAGTCCCATTGCCGGCGGGCGACATTACTTTGGGAATACGCCCGGAATATGTACAGATTGTGTCGCCACAAACGTCAGGGGCTTTGCCGATGACGGTGAGTCAAATCCGAGATGTAGGTACTCACCTCATCATCAGCGCAACGATTTCTGGACATGCATTCAAGGTCCGATTGCAAAGCACAGCCGTCTCCTTTGCGATCGGTGAACAGGTATGGCTCCAAGTGATGGGAGAAAAAACCTGCTTCTATAAAAATGAGGAAATCGTGCAATGAATGCGAGCAACAAGCCCGTCAACCAAAAAGCCTGGTTTTTGATTCTTCCGGTGTTGGTGTGCGTCGCATTTTCAGCGATCTTGCCCTTGATGACGGTGGTCAATTATTCGGTGCAAGACATCATTTCTCCTGAACGCAGGATTTTTGTAGGCACAGAGTGGTTTGCCGCCATCATGCGTGATGAAGAGTTGCATGGAGCGCTTTGGCGACAGCTCACATTTTCTTTTGCGGTCTTGGCATTGGAAATCCCTTTGGGAATTTTGTTGGCTTTGTCGATGCCTTCCCAGGGATGGAAAGCATCCGCCGTGCTTGTCATTGTTTCGTTGTCGTTGCTGATTCCATGGAACGTCGTGGGAACGATTTGGCAAATTTTTGGACGAACCGATATTGGCTTGTTAGGCGCTGCATTGCAAGGGATGGGTGTCGATTACAGCTATACCGGTAACGCAACCCATGCGTGGTTAACGGTGTTGGTGATGGATGTTTGGCATTGGACGCCATTGGTCGGCTTACTCGGTTATGCCGGCTTGCGATCGATTCCAGACGCCTACTACCAAGCGGCCAGCATTGATGGCGCTAGCAAGTTTGCAGTGTTTCGTTATGTCCAATTGCCCAAGATGCGCGGCGTGTTGGTGATTGCGGTCTTGTTGCGGTTTATGGACAGCTTCATGATTTACACCGAGCCTTTTGTGCTGACCGGCGGGGGGCCTGGAAATTCGACCACTTTCTTATCTCAGTTCCTGACCCAAAAAGCCGTGGGCCAGTTCGACCTAGGACCTGCAGCGGCGTTCTCACTGATCTACTTCCTCATTATTTTGCTAATGTGTTTCATCTTGTTTAATTGGATGCAGCGTGTTGGAACCCAAGCCAAGGAGGGTGATCATGCCTAAACCAACGTTTCAGAAGCGAACCCTCTTTTTGTGGGTCTATATGGTGTTTGCCCTGTTGCCGGTGTATTGGATGGTCAATATGTCGTTCAAGACCAACACTGAAATTTTGGCAAACTTCGCACTCTTTCCGCAGCACTTCACTTGGGAAAATTACAAGACCATCCTTACCGATGAGTCTTGGTATTCTGGATACATCAATAGTTTGATTTATGTGGGAATGAATACCGTAATTTCGATCACGGTGGCGCTACCAGCGGCATATGCATTTTCACGTTACAGCTTTTTAGGCGACAAGCATGTTTTCTTTTGGTTGCTGACAAACCGAATGACCCCGCCAGCTGTATTTCTGCTTCCCTTCTTCCAGCTCTACACCACGGTGGGTTTGATGGACACCCATTTGGCTGTGGCGCTGGCGCACTTGTTATTCAACGTGCCATTGGCGGTCTGGATTTTGGAAGGTTTTATGAGCGGTATTCCCAGAGAAATTGATGAGACCGCTTATATCGATGGCTACTCTTTCCCTGGGTTTTTTGTCCGAATCTTTCTTCCGTTGATTAAGGCGGGCGTTGGAGTAGCTGCCTTCTTTTGTTTTATGTTCAGTTGGGTAGAGCTGCTTTTGGCGCGAACACTTACCAGCGTCAACGCTAAGCCTATCGTGGCAACGATGACGCGCACCGTCTCAGCGGCAGGAATGGATTGGGCTACTTTGGCGGCAGCTGGCGTATTAACGATTGTTCCAGGAGCCATTGTGATTTGGTTTGTTCGTAACTACATCGCTAAGGGTTTTGCGATGGGTCGCGTTTAAAGGAGTAAATGGTTATGTTTGAGTGGATGGCGTGGACAACGCCGGTAACGGTTTTCTTTTGTTGCATTGGTCTCATGCTAGTGGGAATGACGGTGTGGGAAATCAAGTCGCCAACCGTTCTGCGCAAAGGTTTTTTGCCTATCGAAACCACCCGTGGCGACCGCTTATTTATTGGCTTACTCAGTGCGGCTTATGTGAATTTGGCATTTGTCGGGTTGAGTGGACGTTTTGCCGAGTGGTTTAGCTTAGGCGAAGACCCATCGATTTGGTTTAGTTTTGTATTTTCAATGGCTTTGCTTTCACTCATCCTGAGCAAAGGATGAGTGAAAGCTTGGTAAGGATCGGCTCAATTTCCCCTAGAGTCGAAGATGCCTTTGTTGGTCGGGGCTTTTAACAATTGAGGAGACATATCATGAAGTTGCGGTATTCAGTGGTGTCCGTTGCTATAGCTTTTGCGCTTGGAAATAGCGCTTGGGCTGATGAGGCAGCAGCCAAAAAATGGATTGACAGTGAATTTCAACCATCGACTTTGTCCAAGGACAAGCAAGCGGCTGAGATGAAGTGGTTTATAGATGCAGCCAAAAAACTTAAAGCGGCAGGTGTAACTGAAATTAGCACAGTTTCAGAGACTCTAACAGTTCACGAATATGAGTCTAAAACCCTAGCGAAGGCCTTTGAAGAGATTACAGGCATCAAAGTTAAGCACGATATTATTCAAGAGGGTGATGTGGTCGAAAAGCTGCAAACATCTATGCAATCCGGTAAATCTATCTATGACGGTTGGATCAGCGACTCTGATCTGATCGGAACCCATTACCGTTACGGAAAGATCATGAATCTGACCGACTACATGGCTGGTAAAGGCAAGGAATACACCAATCCGGGTCTGGACTTGAAAGATTTTATTGGTACCAGTTTCACGACAGCGCCAGATGGCAAGTTGTACCAACTGCCAACCCAGCAGTTCGCTAACCTCTATTGGTTCCGTGCTGACTTATTTGCACGCAAAGACTTGAAAGACAAGTTCAAAGCTAAATACGGCTATGACTTGGGCGTTCCAATGAATTGGAGTGCTTACGAAGACATTGCTGCCTTTTTTAGTGAAGATGTAAAAACCATTGATGGCAAACCAATTTACGGCCACATGGATTACGGCAAAAAGGATCCTTCATTAGGATGGCGTTTTACAGACGCATGGTTGTCCATGGCTGGATCTGCTGATATTGGTATTCCTAACGGGATGCCTGTTGACGAATGGGGAATTCGTGTTGCTGACGACAAATGCACGCCAGTAGGCGCGTCTGTGTCACGCGGTGGTGCGACCAATTCTCCTGCGGCTGTCTATGCTTTGACAAAGTACATCGACTGGATGAAAAAATACGCTCCTAAGGAAGCGACAGGAATGACTTTTGGCGAAGCTGGTCCTGTGCCAGCCCAAGGTCAGATCGCCCAGCAAATCTTCTGGTACACCGCTTTTACAGCCGACATGGTGAAGCCAGGGCTCCCAGTTGTGAATGCTGACGGAACACCAAAGTGGCGGATGGCCCCAGGCCCCAATGGACCATACTGGAAACAGGGCATGCAAAACGGTTACCAAGACGTTGGCTCATGGACCTTCTTTAAAGACCATGATCCCAACAAAGTAGCTGCAGCTTGGTTGTATGCACAATTCGTGACGAGCAAAACTGTCTCGTTGAAAAAGTCTATCACTGGTCTGACATTCATACGTGACAGCGATATTCGGCATGACTACTTTACTCAAAACGCCAATAAATATGGCGGCCTAATTGAGTTTTATCGCAGCCCTGCACGGGTGGCCTGGACACCTACTGGTAATAACGTCCCTGACTATCCCAAGCTTGCGCAGTTGTGGTGGAAAAACGTAGCGGTTGCTGTAACGGGCGAAAAAACGCCACAAGCCGCGATGGACAACTTGGCTGAGGAGATGGATCAGGTGATGGGACGTTTGGAGCGTGCAGGCATGGCCCATTGCGCACCTAAGTTGAACGCCAAGATGGATCCAAGCAAGTGGCTAAGCGACAAGGGCGCACCATGGAAGAAGTTGGCGAATGAAAAGCCAAAGGGTGAAACGATTGCCTATGACACGCTGCTCAACGCGTGGAAAGCTGGCAAGGTTCGTTAATCCATTCGAGTAATGAACTCGATCTGAAGGGCGGCCGTGCAGTGTTCTGCTGCACGGCCTTTCATAGAAAAGTAGGATCTCTCGCCCAGGTGGGCAGGGGAATCCGTACGCCAATTTTTATACATTCTTATGTCCTGCGACACCTCCTTGCTTCTGACCCAGCGCGCTGAATTACTCGCTCGTTTGGCCGAAGATCGCACCTATGACATCGCTGTTGTTGGCGGTGGTGCGACGGGTCTGGGTGTTGCTTTGGATGCGGCAGCGAGAGGTTTGAGTGTGGTTTTGGTGGAGTCGCATGACTTCGCAAAAGGGACTTCTTCACGTTCAACAAAACTGGTGCATGGTGGCGTTCGCTATTTAGCCCAGGGTAATATTTCGCTGGTACGAGAGGCGCTGCATGAACGCACCACCTTGCTGCATAACGCGCCCCATATTGCCCAACCCTTGGCGTTCGTCATGCCATCCTATCGGTGGTGGGAAACGCCGTTTTATGGGGTTGGCTTGACCTTGTATGACCAACTGGCAGGCAAAGCAGGACTTGGGAAGACAGAGTTTTTATCGCGCAGCGCTACCCAAGCTTTGCTACCGATGGCGCAGCCCAAGGGTTTGCGGGGCGGGGTGAAATACTGGGATGGGCAGTTCAACGACTCCCGCTTGGCTTTGGCCATCGCACGAACTGCAGCACAGCGCGGTGCTTTGTTGCTGAACTACTGCAGAGCCGATCAGTTGCAATATGAAAATGGAAAGATTGCTGGACTGGAGTGCATCGATACGCTCACTGAAAAAAAATACCGTATTCGCAGTCGCTGCGTGGTTAACGCAACGGGTGTGTGGGTGGATGCGCTGCGAGAAAATGACGGCGCATATGCTGACACAGATCACCCCGCAGACGTAAAACCCATGGTCGCGCCTAGCCAAGGGGTGCACATGGTGGTTGATCAAGAGTTTCTAGGCTCAGATGTCGCGCTGATAGTGCCCAAGACTTCGGATGGACGCGTATTGTTTGCAGTCCCTTGGCTGGGTAAAGTCGTATTGGGTACGACGGATACGCCTTCAAAGGATTTGGCGCTCGAGCCGACGCCTTACCAAGAAGAGACAGATTTCATTCTTCGTGAAGCGGGGCGCTATTTGCGCAAGGCTCCGACCCCAAGGGATATCAAAAGCATCTGGGTCGGCTTAAGGCCCTTGGTTAAACAGCAAGATGACAATGCGCAGTCGACCAAAAAAATCAGCCGGGAACACACGGTTGAGATCAGTCGCAGTGGTTTGGTGACTGTGACAGGAGGGAAGTGGACAACTTACCGCGTCATGGCCGAAGATGTATTAGACGCCTGCGTCGAAAGCAAATTACTGCGCCCCGCGGCGGCCTCTGAAACCCATAAGCTGGCTTTGGTGGGGTCACCCGGAGCGGGTCAGGCGCAAGTGTCTTTAAGTTTGGCCCCAGGTCTCCATTCTTACGGCTCCGAGCAAGCAGCGGTTGCCGCCTTGCCAGGCGGTGAGCGTTGGATGATCGAAGGCTTGACTGAGGCGATGGTGCGGTTTGCAGCCCGCTATGAATACGCGCGTACGGTAGAAGATGTACTCGCCCGGCGTTCGCGTTTACTCTTTTTAGATGCAAAAGCTGCTGCTGCCGTGGCTGCTGATGTGGGGAAAATCCTCGAGGAGGAATTGGGAGCCGACCCCGAGACGGATAAATTTTGCACTTTGGCGCAGCATTATTGGAAAATTTCTTAGAAATATTCGCACGTCAGCCTAAAAACGTGCATAATAGAGGGCTTCGCTTGAAAAAGTATGAAGTTCTGCCCAAATGAAAGCAGCTCGAGTGGTTTGAGTTGCCGACAGCGGGCCCAAGACTGACTGAAGTCGTTGCTGGTTGTTTTGCCTTGATGGTTTAACTGTTAGCAGCTTGTTCGGTGCAAGTTGGGAATAATGAAATGATCCAAACAGAATCTCGATTGGAAGTCGCCGATAACACCGGCGCAAAATCCGTCCTTTGCATCAAGGTGCTAGGTGGATCTCGACGTCGCTACGCTAGCGTAGGCGACATCATCAAAGTCAGCATTAAAGAAGCTGCCCCCCGTTCACGCGTCAAAAAAGGCGAAGTGTACAGCGCGGTAGTGGTTCGTACTGCAAAGGGTATTCGTCGTAGCGACGGCTCTTTGGTGAAGTTCGATGGCAACGCGGCTGTGTTGCTGAATGCTAAGTTGGAGCCCATCGGCACCCGTATCTTTGGACCAGTGACGCGCGAGTTGCGTACTGAAAAGTTCATGAAGATCGTGTCTCTGGCCCCTGAAGTTTTGTAAGGACGCGCGACATGAACAAGATTCGCAAGGGCGATCAAATTATCGTCATCGCTGGCCGTGATAAAGGCAAGCGCGGAGTGGTTTCTCTGCGTAAAGATGACTCGCATGTGGTGGTTGATGGCGTGAATATGGTGAAAAAACACACCAAGCCCAATCCCCTTAAAGGCGCAACCGGCGGCATCGTTGAGAAAACAATGCCTATCCATCAGTCCAATGTTGCTATTTTCAATGCAACCTCTGGCAAGGCGGACCGTGTTGGTATCAAGATGCAGGCTGACGGTAAACGCGTTCGTGTTTACAAGTCAAGCGGCGAAGAAATCAAGGTGGCATAAAAATGGCACGTCTACAACAACACTACCGCGAGAAAGTAGCTCCCGAACTGATGACTAAGTTCGGTTTTACTTCTCCCATGCAGGTTCCCCGTTTAACCAAGATCACACTCAATATGGGCGTGAGCGAGGCTGTTGCCGATAAAAAGGTGATGGATAACGCGGTTGCTGATTTGACCAAAATTGCGGGACAAAAACCTGTAGTTACGAAGTCGAAAAAGGCGATTGCCGGATTCAAAATTCGTGAAGGCCAAGCGATTGGTTGTATGGTGACATTGCGCGGAGTTCAGATGTATGAATTCCTCGATCGCTTTGTTACCGTGGCCCTGCCCCGTGTTCGCGATTTCCGTGGTATCTCTGGACGTGCATTTGACGGCCGTGGTAACTACAACATCGGCGTAAAAGAGCAGATCATTTTCCCTGAAATTGAATACGACAAGGTTGACGCCTTGCGCGGTCTCAATATCA
>JBAXOC010000049.1:0-8393 GCA_037133455.1 Comamonadaceae bacterium
GATCAAGAGTCCCCTATGAAAGCTTCACAATTTCTCATCTCCACCCTCAAAGAGGCACCTGCTGATGCCGAGGTTGCCAGCCACAAATTGATGATGCGTGCGGGCATGGTTAAAAAACTAGGGGCTGGAATTTACAGTTACATGCCCATGGGTTTGCGGGTGATTCGCAAGGTGGAGGCGATTGTTCGTGAGGAAATGAACCGTGCTGGCGCCGTAGAAATCAGCATGCCTGTGATTCAACCGGCAGAGCTGTGGCAGGAGACTGGGCGATTTGAAAAAATGGGACCCGAGTTACTGCGCATCAAAGACCGGCACGAGCGCGACTATGTGGTGCAGCCCACCAGCGAAGAGGTAGTGACCGATATTGCCCGACAGGAAATCAAAAGCTATAAACAGCTTCCCAAAAACCTGTACCAAATCCAAACCAAATTTCGCGACGAACGTCGACCCCGCTTTGGCCTGATGCGCGGGCGGGAATTCACGATGAAAGACGCCTACAGTTTTGACCGTGACCCAGCCGCTGCCAAAGCCAGTTATGACGTGATGGCGCAGGCGTATCGAAAAATCTTCGATCGCTTTGGTCTGACCTACCGTGCAGTCGCCGCCGACAGCGGCGCCATTGGTGGCGATCTCAGTGAAGAGTTTCAGGTGATTGCCGCGACCGGTGAGGATGCCATTGTGTATTCCACCGAAGGCAACTATGCCGCCAATATGGAAAAGGCGGAAGCTGCAGCGCCGGCAATAATCCGCCCCGCGCCAAAACTCGCCATGGAAAAATTAGCAACGCCGGGCAAAAGCACCTGCGCAGCCGTGGCTGAAATGATGGGGTTGCCTTTAAAGGCAACGATTAAATCCTTGGTGCTCGCCACCGATGAGAGCGATGCCACAGGAAAAGTGGTCAAAACCCAGGTGTGGCTATTGCTGCTGCGCGGTGACCATGACATGAACGAAGTCAAAGTAGGTAAATTGCCAGGTTTGGCAGGTTTTCGCTTTGCAAGCATCCCGGAAATTGAAACGCACTTTGGCTGCAAACCAGGCTACCTCGGCCCCATAGGCATGCTTGCTTCGGTGCGCATGGTGGTAGACCGTGAAGTGGCTGTGATGGCTGACTGGATTTGCGGCGCCAACGTAGAAGACTTTCACATCATTGGCGTGAACTGGGGTCGCGATTTACCCGAGCCCGAGACAGTGGCTGATCTACGCAATGTGGTCGCTGGCGACCCCGCTCCTGGCGGGAAAGGCGTTTTAGCCATTGAGCGCGGCATTGAAATCGGTCACATTTTTTACTTGGGAACCAAGTACAGCCAAGCCATGCATGCGACGTTTTTGGATGTTAACGGTAAACCGCAGTTCATGGAAATGGGGTGTTACGGTATCGGAATTACCCGCTTGCCAGCCGCTGCGATTGAGCAAAACCACGACGAACGCGGAATTATTTGGCCCGATGCTTTAGCGCCTTTCACGGTGGTCTTGTGTCCGATCAGCCCAGACCGATTTGCCGATGTCAAAACTGCAGCTGAGAACTTGTACGCCGAGTTCACTGCCTTGGGTGTGGACGTGATCTTGGATGACCGAGGAGAGCGCCCTGGTGCCATGTTTGCCGACTGGGAACTCATTGGAGTTCCTCATCGTATTACCTTGGGTGACCGTGGCATCAAAGAAGGGTTGGTTGAGTACCAGCACCGCCGCGATACCGCTGCGACCAGCATCGCCTTGGGCGAGGTGGTTGCCTTGGTTCGTGAACGTTTAAAGGTCTAAGGCCGTCGCTGTGTTTGAGGCGGAGTCAACCCGGCGCTGTTGGCTCAAAGGGGCGGGCGCTGTGTTTGCATTCGCGGGTCTTGCGCCAGATGTGTTTGCGGGCACTCAGTTGGAAGAGCCTTTGACCGACGCTGTCCGAAGCGCCTTGAGCGCTGCACTTCGTTCTGATCCTCCTCCGACTCCTGAATTCGCCCAACCCAGCGATGCGCTGCGTTACCAGCGTTGGTTGGAGGACATGCATCCCCGGTTGTCCAAAAAATTCCCGCAGCCCCAGGGGCGAAAAGAGTTTTTGCAAACCGTTTGGTATGAAAGCCAACGCGCTGGCTTGGATGTGGCATTGGTTCTGGGGCTCATCCAAGTGGAAAGCAATTTTCGAAAATTTGCCGTGAGCCGTGCTGGAGCGCGTGGCTTCATGCAGGTCATGCCGTTTTGGGTGCGTGAGCTATCGCGAGGCGATCCCAGCGTTTTATTTCATTTGCAAACCAATTTGCGTTTTGGTTGCGTGATCTTGCGCCACTACGCAGACCTCGAGCAAGGTGACTGGGTTTTGGCGCTGGGGCGCTATAACGGGTCTAGAGGTCAGTTGCCTTATCCCCGCGCTGTGCTGGCGGCCCAGCGCCATTGGCAATGGCAGTAGCTGTAAAAATTAGACGGGCTTGGTGCCCAAGGCTTGCAACAATTCACCGGACTCATACATCTCCATCATGATGTCTGAGCCGCCGATGAATTCACCTTTGACATACAACTGAGGAATTGTCGGCCAGCTGCTGTATTCCTTGATGCCTTGGCGAATACCGTCGTCTTCAAGCACGTTGACGGTCTTCAGGGCTTTGGTGTCCACTCCGCAGGCTTTAAGAATTTGGATGGCGCGGCCTGAAAAGCCACATTGGGGAAAGCTGGCATTGCCTTTCATGAACAAAACCACCTCGTTGGTTTTAACGAGGGAATCAATGCGTTGCTGTGCGTCGCTCATAGCGTGTCCTTTGGTACGGTAAATTCTAAAAGTGCCCAATTATTTCACTTCTTCGCATCTATCTCTGCGTTTTCTGCTCCATCTGTGTAAAAGCGTGGGGTTTTTCAAGATAATCAAGCCCTTCTGACTCCATCTCACCTGACTTACGCCCATGAAAATCGCCAAAGACTCCGCTGTCACACTGCACTACACCGTGCGCAACCCACTGGGTAAAGTTCTCGAAGAGAGCAAAGAACCCATGGCGTATTTGCATGGGGGCTACGGAAACCTCTTCCCTAAAGTGGAGGAGGCTCTTTTAGGGCAAGAGGCGGGCTTCCAAGCGACGATTGAATTGAGTGCTAGCGATGCTTTTGGTGAGCGCGACGAAACATTGCTGCAAACCATTTCTAAAACGCAATTCCCTCCTGGGGTCAAAGTGGGCGGGCAATTGGAAGGCCAAGACTCCCAAGGCCACCCGAGGGCGTTCACTGTGGTCAAGATCAAAGGCGACCAAGTCCAGTTAGATGGCAATCATCCGTTTGCAGGCCAGGCGCTGCAATTTAAAGTGAAGGTTCTAGAGGTTCGCCAAGCCACAGAGGAAGAAGTAGCGCACGGCCATGTCCACGGCGCCCACGGGCATCACCATTAAGAAGGCGTAGGGGTTGATTGTAATTTGCGCCTTAATGCCGTTAAGGAGTAAATTATTCTTTATTTTTTAAAATTAAAACAAGAATATGCCAATTTATTTATTTAATTGAGATAAATCGCAATAGTCTGCGGGGCAAATAACGCCACAATCAAGTCTTTCATAGCTACTTTGACCTGAGAGACCCCATGCTTGCGCAACCATCTACCAAATACCAGGCTTTTCCCGCGATTCATCTGCCTGACCGCCAGTGGCCCAGCCGCACGATCACCCAGCCACCGATTTGGATGAGTACGGATTTGCGAGACGGCAACCAGTCGCTTTTTGAGCCCATGAACCTTGAGCGCAAGATGCGCATGTTTCGCACCGCCTGCCAAGTCGGTTTCAAAGAAATCGAGGTGGGATTTCCCAGTGCTTCACAGACTGACTTTGATTTCGTCAGAAATTTGGTGGATGGTCAACACATCCCAGATGACGTCACGATTGAAGTCTTAACGCAGGCCCGTGGTGACTTGGTGCGCCGCACCTTTGCATCCGTCGCAGGCGCTCGCCGCGTGATCGTGCATGTGTACAACGCCACCGCACCGCTGTTTCGGGATGTGGTGTTCCAAATGAGCAAGTCTCAAGTGTTGGAGTTGGCCTTGGACGCCGTTCGATTGATTCAACAATTGACCCAAGAGCACCCCCAGACCCAATGGGTCTTGCAATACAGCCCGGAACTGTTTACGTCGACCGAGCTGGAGTTTGCAAAGGAAGTCTGTGATGCAGTGACTGCACAGTGGGGCGCTACCCCAGCCAACAAGGTGATTTTGAATTTGCCTGCAACGGTGGAAGTCTCAACGCCTAATATCTATGCGGATCAAATTGAGTGGATGCACCGCAACCTTGCGCGGCGCGACAGTATTATTTTGAGTCTGCATCCCCACAATGACCGAGGAACGGCGGTTGCCGCCGCCGAGCTTGGCTTGATGGCAGGCGCAGACCGGGTAGAAGGCTGTCTTTTTGGCAATGGCGAGCGCACCGGCAATGTAGATTTGGTGACTTTGGCCTTGAACCTGTATACCCAAGGCGTCAACCCCGGCTTGGATTTTTCTGACATCAATGCTGTGGCGCGAACTGTCGAGCATTGCAACCAGTTGCCCATCCACCCACGCCACCCCTATGTCGGTGATTTGGTATTTACGGCCTTTAGCGGTTCGCACCAAGATGCGATTAAAAAAGGCTTTGCCGCTTTGGATAAAAAGGGGCTTTGGAATGTTCCCTATCTGCCGATTGACCCTGCCGATGTCGGTCGCACCTATGACTCCATCATCCGGGTGAACAGCCAATCAGGAAAAGGTGGCGTCGCGTATTTGATGGAAACCGAATTTGGGGTGGTGATGCCTAGGCGTTTGCAGGTGGAGTTCTCGGGCGCAGTCCAAGCCTACACCGATACGCATGGCGGAGAAATGAGCGCCCAAGACTTGTGGAATTTATTTTCAAAAGCGTACCTTCACACGACGCAGCCTCTGAATTTGGTTGAGCATCATTTGATCGATGATGGCCTAGGGATTCGATTGGTAGTGCAAGCGGGCGGGGTGACCCACACCCTGAACGGACGCGGCAATGGCCCGATAGACGCGGCGGCGCATGCGCTTCAAACGCTAGGTATCCATGTCCAAGTGCGAAGTTTTGAAGAGCGCTCGGTCAAAGCCAGTGAGGACGCAGGCAACGCCCAAGCCTGCGCATTTTTGGAATTGGTCCACTCCAAAGGTGCAGGCGTAGAAAGGTTTGGCGTAGGCATGGACACTAACATCGTCACAGCCTCTATCAAAGCGCTGATCAGTGGCGTGAATCGCTTGGGCTTGGGTTAAACCATTGGCCTGCGCTGCAGCGTTCAATCCCTGCCAAATCTTGGCGGGATTGAACACTAGAAAAACCGGTCTGGGTTAATAGCGCACGCACTGCATTCGCTTGGTCGTAGCCATGTTCCAAAAGCAGCCAGCCGCCATGTGTGAGCGCGGTGCTCGCTTGCAGCGTAATCGTGCGCAAATCGTTTAATCCATCGGCCCCGCTGGTTAAGGCTTGCAGAGGCTCGAAGCGTAATTTTTCCAAGTGGGTGTCCTGATTGGCAATATAAGGGGGGTTGGAAACGATCAGATCAAAAGCTTCGTTGACAGCGGTGAGCCAACTGCCTTGCAGGAAATCCACAACTAGGCCTAAGCGGCTGGCATTATTTTTTGCAACCTCAAGCGCATCTTTACTAAAGTCGAGCGCGTGCATTTGGGTCGTCGGACGATGCTGCTTCAAAGCCAAAGCGATTGCGCCGCTGCCGGTTCCTAGATCGATCACCCGGGCTTTGCTGTCTTTCGGTAAAAGTTCCAAGGCCCACTCCACCAAGGTTTCAGTATCCGGGCGCGGCACCAGCACGCGGGCGTCAACAGCAAAGTCGAGGCCGAAAAATTCTTGGTGCCCCGTGATGTAGGCAAAAGGCTCACCGCTGAGTCGGCGTTGCAGGGCTGTATCAAAACGGCTTTGAGATGCGGCATCCAATGTGTCGGTGTCATTGCTTAACAACCACGCACGCTCAGCGCCCGTCCCGCCCAACGGCAAGCGCCCCAGTGTAAATAAAACTAAAAGCTGGGCGTCAAGCCGCTCTAACCCTTGGGCGATGGCATACGCAATCGCTTGCGTGGTGGTCACGCCAATCCCACCTCTAAAGCGGCGAGTTGCTGGGCTGCTTCATAGGCTTGAAGCGCCTCAACGACATCGCCCAAATCACCTTCCATTATGTTAAGTAATTTGTACAAGGTGAGGTTGATGCGGTGATCGGTAAATCGGCCTTGGGGAAAGTTGTAAGTACGAATACGGTCACTGCGGTCACCCGTTCCAATCAAACCTTTGCGCTCGGCGGCATCTTTGGCGGCGCGTTCGCTGCGGTCTTTTTCATGGATACGCGCTGTCAATACTTTCAAAGCCTGCGCTTTGTTGCTGTGCTGGCTGCGCCCATCTTGACATTCTGCGACGATGCCGGTGGGTAAGTGTGTAATACGAACGGCGGAGTCGGTTTTGTTGATGTGCTGGCCGCCTGCGCCGCTGGCGCGGTAGGTATCAATACGCAGATCGGCAGGGTTGATTTGAATCGCAACCGCTTCATCGGGTTCGGCAAGTACGGCAACGGTACATGCGCTGGTATGAATGCGCCCCTGTGTTTCTGTGGCGGGAACGCGTTGGACGCGGTGGCCGCCAGACTCAAACTTCAAAGCACCATAAACGTTGTGCCCCTCGATTTGCAAAACCACTTCTTTGTAGCCTCCCAGCTCACTGGCAGATTCGCTCATGATTTCGGTTTTCCAGCCTTGGCTGTCGCAGTAACGGGTGTACATGCGTGCCAAATCGGCTGCAAATAACGCCGATTCGTCGCCACCAGTTCCAGCACGGATTTCTACAAATGCATTGCGCGCATCGTCAGGATCTTTAGGCAGCAGCATGCGCTGCAATTCTTGCGCTAGTTGTTGCAGTTCTGAATTGGCGCTGTCTATTTCTTCCTGCGCCATAGCCACCATGTCTGCATCGCCTGCCGCACTACCAAGCATATCGGTTGCCGCTGCGTTGTCGGCTTCTCGGCGCTGAAATCGATCCCAACGGCTGGCTACGGCGGAGACTTCGGTGTGTTCGCGCGAGAGAGTTAAAAACTGGGCCATGTCTTTCATGATGTCTTCGCGCGACAGCAAGAACTCAAGTTCGGCAAGCCGATCGGTGTAGCGGGCCAGTTGTTGACGTAAAAAAAGTTTCATAGCGAGAGTTCAGAAAGAGGGATGTCAAAAATGAAAGTGGCTCACGCGCCCAGAGGGGCCAAAGGAGAAGGTTTTGGGCCGTGAGAGCCTATCGATTGACGTCAGCTAACGCTCTTTGCGTAAAAAGAAGTGGGCGATGGCTTGGCTTGCTTTGGACCGCGCATCGGTATCGCCAGCATGCAGTTCAGCAAAGGCGCCATGTAATATTTTTTGGGTCAAGCCTTTGGCCAGAGATTCCATGACCTCGTCAACGGAGTCGCCTTTGCTTAGTGCTTTACGGGCTTTGAGAAGCTCGCCGTGACGCCATGCATCGGCTTGGGCGTTGAGTTGCTGGATCAAGGGAACGTTATCGCGTTGGTCGACCCAGTGCATAAAACTTTGCACTCCTGCATCCACAATCGTCTCGGCTTGGGCGACAGCAGACTGCCGGTTGGCCTGAGCGGTTTGAACCACGCTGGCTAAATCATCAACGGTGTAGAGGTAAACATCTTCTAGCGCTTTAACTTCGGCTTCAATGTCTCTTGGGACAGCCAAATCCACCATAAACATAGGGCGGTGTTTGCGTTTTTTAAGGGCCCGTTCTACGGCGCCTAGTCCGATGATGGGCAGGGTGCTGGCCGTACAACTGATAACTGCATCGAATTCGTGGAGACGTTCAGGGAGTTCGCTCAAGTGCATCACTTCGCCGCCAAATCGGCTGGCAAGCTTTTCGCCGCGCTCTAAGGTGCGGTTGGCAATGGTTAACTTCGCAGGATTTTTACTTGCAAAGTGGGTGACGCAAAGCTCAATCATGTCGCCGGCACCCACGAAAAGAACCTTCACCTGGCTTAAGTCTTCAAACAACTGGGCCGAGAGTCGAACCGCAGCCGCTGCCATGCTGATGGACTGCGCACCAATTTCTGTGGTGGTTCGAACATCTTTGGCCACAGCAAATGAGCGCTGAAACAGTTGGGACAAAGTAGCCCCTAATGCGCCCGCGTTCTCAGCAGCGCGAACCGCGTCTTTGAGTTGTCCCAAAATTTGGGGTTCACCCAAGACCATCGAATCGAGCCCGCTGGCGACGCGAAAGGCATGGCGTGCCGCCTCGTCGTCACTGAGGCTGTAGGTGTGGGCGCGCAGCATGTGGGTGGACACGCCACCGGAGTGCGCCAGCCAATCGAGCGTACGCTCTTTGTCAGATGCATCACCGGCACAGTAAATTTCGGTGCGGTTGCAGGTGGAAACAATGGCAGCTTCGTGTGCATGGGTAAGCGATTCGCGC
>JBAXOC010000050.1:0-8377 GCA_037133455.1 Comamonadaceae bacterium
TGGCCCAAGTCGGTCAAGGATTGACTGGTTAACTCGTTGACATTGGTGCCGTGCAAACCTAATTTGCGCCACCAAACGCCCAAGCCATTGACTACGCCAAGACGCGCTCGCGGGCTCACTTTTACTTTGCAGTGGTAGTGCCCTCGGTCATTGAAAACGCGAACCCTATCGCCTGTTTGAATATGACGATGTGCTGCATCGACCTCACTGATTTCAATGTGTGGCTCGCCTTCAATGTCGCGCAAACTCTTCACGTTCACGAAAGTCGAATTCAAAAAATTGCGCGCAGGGGGTGAAATCATCGATAAAGGAAACTGCGGGTTCGTGTCGGCCGGTTCGAAATTAGCAAGATAGTCTGGCAAACCATTAAGCCCCTGCTGGTCAAGGCGGGGGCTAAAAAATTCACAGCGTCCAGAAGGTGTGGGAAAGTTACCGTTTGCAAATGGAGCGTCTGGGGTAGGTAAGGAGACAAACCCCTGATTCAAGAGTAAGTCGAAATCGACTCTGGAGACAAAAGCTGCGCGACACAGCGACACATCATCGTCATCAAAACAAGCGTCCGTAAAGTCCATATGTTTGGCGAGCGCACGAAAAATATCGGTATTGGACTTGGCTTGCCCCAAAGGCGCAATGGCCGGTTGGTTAAGCAAGATGTCTGTATGTCCATAGGTGGTGTGGATGTCCCAGTGTTCGAGTTGCGTGGTGGCAGGAAGAATGAAGTCGGCGTAGTCAGCGGTATCTGTTTGAAAATGCTCTAAGACAACGGTAAACAAGTCCTCACGCGCAAACCCATTGACCACTTTGCTGGAATCCGGTGCAACAGCCACCGGATTGCTGTTGTAAACAATGAGTGCTTCAATCGCTGGGCCAAAATCAATACTAGGTGGATTTAACAAAGCATCGCCAATCGTGCTCATGTTGATCGTTCGACATGGAACATTGGGTCGCAGATCGGGACGGTGCAGCGCGGAACGATCGAAGACGTGGGTATTGGAGGACGAAAGCAACAGACCGCCAGCGCGGTGCTTCCATGCGCCGATGAGTGCAGGTAAGCATGCAATAGCGCGCACCGCATTGGCCCCGCCACGCACACGCTGCATGCCGTAGTTCAAGCGAATCGCAGCAGGCTCACCCTGGCGCATGGCGTCTCCATAATCACTAGCAAGATCTGTAATTTGCGAAACAGGGATGCCACAGACCTCGGCTGCACGCTCAGGAGGCCACTCCAAAGCCCGTAAGCGCAGTGCGTCCCAGCCTAAGGTGTGCTTCTCAATGTAATCGTGGTCGAGGCAATCGGTGGCGATCAATTGGTGCATTAATGCAAAGGCCAATGCGCTGTCGGTTCCTGGTCGCAGTGCAATGTGCTCGTGGCACTTTTCTGCCGTTTCCGTTCGGCGCGGATCAATGCACACCACCTTGGCACCGTTGCGTTTGGCGGTTTGAACATGACGCCAAAAATGGAGGTTGCTGCCAATCGCATTGCTACCCCAGATCAAAATAAGTTTGGACTCGGCAAAAAACTCCACCCGCATCCCCACTTTGGCGCCTAAGGTGTAAATCAAGCCTTCGCCGCCGGCGGAGGCACAAATGGTGCGCTCAAGCTGCGAAGCACCCAATCGGTTGAAGAAACGTGAGGCCATGGATTCGCCTTGAACCAAGCCCATGGTTCCTGCGTAGCTGTAGGGAAGAATGGCTTGCGCTGCGTCAGCGCCACGGCTGGAAATGGATTTCAAGCGATCGGTGATGGTGGTTAAAGCGAGCTCCCAAGAGACAGCTTCAAATTGCCCTGAACCTTTAGGACCGGTGCGACGAAGGGGCTGCAATATCCGCTCGGGGTGGTACGTGCGCTCTGTATAGCGAGATACCTTGGTGCACAGGACGCCAGCGGTTGCGGGATGGTTGGGATTGCCGTGAACCTTGATAGCAACACCCTCTTGTACCGTTGTGATCAGAGAGCATGTATCTGGGCAGTCATGGGGGCAAGCACCTCGCACGAAGTGTGTGCCGAGCTTTGGGGCGGGGGCGGTCGGTGGGAGCAGGGTTTTTGACATAGTGACAAAGTGAACAAGCCGATCATCGGCACAATACAGGTTTTATGGCTGATTTGGGGAATTCGACATGCACCTGATTGAATCTATCGTAACAAACGCAGCGTCTATGGCCACCATTCGCCGCGATTTGCACGCCCACCCCGAGTTATGTTTTCAAGAGGTGCGAACCGCAGACGTTGTGGCAGCTAAGTTACGCGAATGGGGAATTCCCATGCACCGAGGCTTGGGCACCACGGGCGTCGTTGGCATCGTGAAAGCAGGAACCTCCGACCGAGCGATCGTATTGCGCGCTGACATGGATGCATTGCCGATGCAGGAATTCAATACCTTTGCCCATGCCAGTCAACACCCGGGAAAAATGCACGCCTGTGGCCACGATGGGCACACCGCCATGTTGTTGGCCGCAGCACACTATTTTTCTAACAACCGGAACTTTGACGGTACGGTTTACCTGGTATTTCAGCCCGCTGAGGAGGGCGGCGGCGGTGCCCGTGAAATGATCAAAGAAGGCTTGTTTGAGAGGTTCCCGGTTCAGGCCGTCTTTGGTATGCACAACTGGCCAGGCGCATCCTTAGGGAAATTTGCAGTCAGCGCAGGGCCCGTGATGGCATCCAGTAACGAATTCAAAATTACCGTACGTGGAAAAGGGGGCCACGCTGCCTTGCCACACAACGCCATTGACCCCGTACCCGTAGCCTGCCAAATGGTGCAAGCGTTTCAAACCATCATCAGTCGAAATAAAAAGCCCGTGGACGCCGGCGTCATTTCAGTGACGATGATTCGCGCAGGGGAGGCGACCAACGTGATCCCTGACAGCTGCGAGTTGCAAGGCACTGTGCGAACTTTCACCATCGAGGTGCTCGACATGATCGAGCAAAGAATGCGCGAAGTGGCGCAACACACCGCAGCCGCCTTTGGCGCTCAGTGTGAATTTGAATTTGTTCGTAACTACCCGCCCACCATCAACGCAGCCCATGAGGCAGATTTCGCGCGTGGGGTGATGGCCAGTATTGTGGGAGCGTCCAATGTCGGTGAGCAGGAACCGACCATGGGTGCGGAAGACTTTTCTTATATGCTGCAGGCCAAGCCAGGTTGCTATAGCTTTATCGCCAATGGAGATGGGGCCCACCGCGAAATGGGCCATGGCGGCGGTCCTTGTATGTTGCACAACCCCAGTTATGACTTTAATGACGATCTCATCCCTTTGGGCGCTACGTATTGGGCCCGACTGGCAGAAGCGTGGTTGGCTAGTCCAAACTGAAACGCAGGGAGGCCAGCTGCAGCAAGCCATCAAAAATCAGGTTGTCAACTAACTCAAAGGGCCGCGTCATGCTGGGTGCCATTTTCCAAGCGGCTCCCCCGGTCATTACGCACAGGGGCTCTGCATTGCATTGACTTCTGACGTGCTGAACCATGCACTCAACGGCACCGGCAATCGCAAAGGTGCCGCCGCTGGTTAATGCGTCGCTGGTGTTGGTGGGAAAGGGGCGAACTTCGCCTGTAGGAACGTGCAAACCGGCTGTACCAGACTCCAGCGCACGCAGCATGATGCCGTGCCCAGGCAGAATTAAACCCCCTAAGAATTTACCGCTGGGATCAATGGCCTCGACCGTGACGGCCGTTCCCACCATCACCACAACCATTGGCCGGGGCAATCCTTGGGCGAGCATGCGGTGGTATGCGCCCACCATGGCAACCCAGCGGTCGGCGCCCAAACGCGTAGGGTGGTCATAACCGTTGCTTAAACCTGCTTCTGACTCGCTGGCAACCACCCACTGCGGGGTGACATCCCACAACTCCATTTGCTCTTGCACCCGCCGCTTGACGGCGTCGCCTGCGACAACGCAGCCCAGGACAAACTGAGGTTGGGGCAAGGAACTCCAAGAACCTTCAGCGAGTTTGTCAATATTTTCTAAAAATTCCGCCCCTTGGGCTAAAAGCGGCGAGCCCGGCGCAGGCGTTGCATACAAAGCCCATTTGAGGCGGGTATTTCCAATGTCGAGAGCGAGAAAAGTCATAGGAGCGTAAGGGGTTCGCCGCATTATGACCAACTGCAAAAATCGTTTACAGTTGACGTTTACGTAAACGTCAACTCCTTTGCGTTTTCTACTGTCTTTTGAGAGCCCTGTCCAATGACAAATCTTGCTGCTGAATACACCGCCTTAGCCAATTACCGACCCACCCACAAAGTCCGCTTTGTGACGGCAGCCAGCTTGTTTGATGGGCACGATGCCGCCATCAACATCATGCGCCGTATCTTGCAAGGCATGGGCGCTGAAGTGATTCACCTTGGACACAACCGCAGCGTCGAAGAGGTGGTAACCGCTGCGCTTCAAGAAGATGTTCAGGGCATTGCGATCAGTTCCTACCAAGGCGGCCATGTGGAGTATTTCAAATACATGGTGGACTTGCTCAAAAGCCGAGGCGGCTCGCATATACAAGTCTTTGGCGGCGGCGGCGGGGTGATTGTTCCTTCTGAAATAAAAGCGTTACAAGACTACGGCGTAGCGCGCATTTACAGCCCCGAAGATGGACAAAAAATGGGCCTCGCGGGAATGATTGGCGAGATGGTCATGCGCTGCGATAAGGATATTTCGAGCTTTGCACCCCAGGCCATATCGGCCATTGAGGGACATACCGATGCCCATTGGCGCGCATTGGCGCAACTGCTCACGGCCATCGAGGGAAAGCAACTCAACGATGGCTTACTTCAAGACATTCGCAAAAAAGCGCTAAGCAAAAAAATCCCAACGATTGGAATTACCGGAACTGGCGGCGCGGGGAAATCATCGTTGACCGATGAATTGATTCGCCGCTTGCGTTTGGACTGTGCTGACAGTTTGCGAATTGCTGTCATCTCCATTGATCCTTCGCGCCGCAAAAGTGGCGGGGCCTTACTAGGAGACCGAATCCGCATGAATGCGATCTCGCCATGGACAACCCAGGAGTCCCACGGCGAGAGTGGGCAGCGCGTCTTTATGCGCAGTTTGGCCACCCGCGATTTCGGCTCGGAGATCAGCCTGGCCCTGCCCGATGTGATTGCGGCTTGCAAAGTAACGGGGTTTGATCTCATCGTGGTAGAAACCTCAGGAATCGGCCAAGGCGATGCAGCTATTGCACCCTTGGTGGATGTGCCTTTGTATGTCATGACACCTGAGTTTGGTGCGGCCAGCCAGCTTGAAAAAATTGACATGTTGGATTTTGCGGAATTTGTAGCGATCAATAAGTTTGATCGCAAGGGGGCCAGTGATGCGCTGCGCGATGTGTCTAAGCAAGTGCAACGAAACCGTGAAGCATGGAGTGTTGCAGCCGACACCATGCCTGTTTTTGGAACCATGGCAGCCCGCTTTAATGACGATGGCGTAACGGCCCTTTACCAAGCCATGCTGCCGCGTTTGCAGGCCTTGGGTTTGACCGTTAAGCCCAGCGTTTTGCCTGTCGTCAACGTTCGCTTTAGCAGTAACCAAACACCCGTAGTCCCCGCTGCGCGAACCCGCTACCTTGCGGAAATTAGCGATACCGTGCGCGGGTATAAAAAACAAGCCAAAGCGCAGGCCGTGCTGGCGCGTGAAATTCAGCAGCTGCGCGCTGCGGCTGCGATGCTGGAGGTCGGTAAACCCGGAAAAGCCCGGGCTTCAGAGGCCGCTATCGATTTAGCGGTTCAAAGAGAGCAATTGCAAAACGCCAACGCCCGCAAATTACTCACGCAGTGGCCCGAGATGCAAGCGGCCTACGCTGGCGATGAATATGTGGTGAAAATCCGCGACAAAGAAATTCGGACGGCGCTAACCAGCAAGTCCCTCAGTGGCACCACCATTCGCAAAGTGGCTTTGCCAACCTACGAAGACCATGGTGAAATTTTGAAATGGCTGATGCTCGATAACGTGCCTGGAAGTTTTCCTTATACGGCGGGAACCTTCGCGTTTAAGCGTGAGGGTGAAGACCCCACCCGCATGTTCGCAGGGGAAGGTGACGCGTTTAGAACCAACCGGCGCTTCAAGCTTTTATCGGAAGGCATGCCAGCCAAGCGTTTGTCTACGGCGTTCGATTCGGTCACGCTTTATGGAAACGATCCCGATCTGCGTCCTGATATTTACGGAAAGGTTGGTAACTCGGGCGTGAGTATTGCCACGCTCGATGATATGAAGGTGTTGTACGGCGGCTTCGATTTATGTAACCCCGCAACAAGCGTATCCATGACGATCAATGGACCCGCGCCGTCCATCTTGGCGATGTTCATGAACACCGCAATCGACCAAAATATCGAAAAGTTTCAAACGGATAACAAGCGCGCTCCTACCGATACGGAGATTGCGAAAATCAAAGAATGGGTTTTAGCCAATGTACGCGGCACAGTACAGGCCGATATTTTGAAAGAAGACCAAGGTCAAAACACCTGTATTTACTCTACCGAATTCAGCCTCAAAGTCATGGGCGATATCGCCCAATATTTTGTACATCACAACGTGCGTAACTTCTACAGCGTATCGATCAGCGGTTACCACATCGCTGAAGCCGGAGCGAACCCGATCAGCCAACTGGCATTTACCTTGTCTAATGGATTTACCTTTGTAGAAGCCTATTTGGCGCGGGGTATGCACATTGATGACTTTGCGCCTAACCTCTCGTTTTTCTTTAGCAACGGCATGGACCCAGAGTACACCGTCTTGGGTCGGGTTGCACGGCGCATTTGGGCTGTCGCCATGCGCGACAAATACGGAGCCAACGAGCGTAGCCAAAAACTCAAATACCACATCCAAACCAGCGGGCGCAGTTTGCATGCCCAGGAAATTCAATTTAACGACATCCGTACCACGCTGCAAGCCTTAATTGCTATTTACGATAACTGCAATTCCTTGCACACCAACGCCTTTGACGAAGCCATCACCACGCCCACAGAAGAGAGTGTGCGCCGTGCCATGGCCATTCAACTCATCATTAACCGTGAATGGGGTTTGGCAAAAAATGAAAATCCCAGCCAAGGCGCTTTCATTATTGAAGACCTTACCGAGTTGGTCGAAGAAGCGGTATTGGCAGAGTTTGAAAAATTAGCCGAACGCGGCGGCGTGTTAGGTGCGATGGAAACAGGTTACCAGCGTGGCCAGATCCAAGACGAATCTATGCACTACGAAATGCTCAAGCACACGGGGGAGCTGCCGATTATTGGCGTCAATACCTTCCGCAATCCGCATGGCGATCAGGTTATGGATAAGCTGGAGTTAGCCCGCTCGACAGAAGAAGAAAAGCAAAGCCAACTCAAGCGGCTGCAAGATTTTCATTCTTGCCATGCGAAAGAATCGCCTGCCATGCTGTTGCGCCTGCAGAAAGCGGTCATTGCGAACGATAACGTGTTCGACGTGTTGATGGACGCAGTCCGCGTGTGTTCACTAGGCCAAATTACCAACGCCTTATTTGAAGTCGGCGGGCAATACCGGCGCAATATGTAACAAACCTGCTAAAGCAGGTTTGTTATGCGAGAAAAATTAAAACTTGAAACCCGTACCAAAGGACAAGACACTTCCTCTGAATTTGTCGATGTAAGTTGATAAATCTTTGTCTTGGTATTGGTTTTGAATAAACTCAATTTGGTAGTACATATTCTTATTACTCAAAAACCGAGCCCCTGCTCCATAACCCATGCCAGACAAGCTTAATGAGCCCTTGTTGTCATATGCAGTACCGCTAATCGAAGCCAGTTTTACATAGACCAAGGTTGTTTCATTAAGCAAGTATCCAGGAGCGATGTAGGCCGAATAGGTTTCTTTTAGCTTGATATCACCCAATGTCGGATCGACCCAACGCCCAAACGTTAAATCACCAAGTCCTACAGTGGCGCCCAAGCCAAGCGTAATTTGAGAACCTATGGCAAATGTATATTCTCCTTGTGCTAAAAAGTTACTGGAGGTACTCGTTACTGATGATGAAGAGGAGCCATTTTTTGCATTTTGTTCAAATGTAGACGCCCCCAGATTGACTCCACCAAGGACGCTAAAGCCTTCAAAGTTTGAGGTTTGAGAAAAAGCAAAGGGCGTGACTAGGCATGCGGCTGCGGCCGCAATGATGCGTATATTTTTCATAGATTTTTAATTGCGTTGAGTTAAAGAAGCGGGCCGCCCTCCCAGAAGACCCGATCAAATAGTAACATCAAACTATTGCATAAAACCAACAGTTTTATTTTCGACAAATAGCTTCTTGAACCGCCCACAAGCGGTCTTGGCCCCAAACTGCGGTATTCCCTACGTGGAATGAAGGGACTCCCCAAAGGCCGAGTGCAAACATCGCGCTGCGATTCGCTTCCGCAACCATTCGCCATTCATTGAGACCGA
>JBAXOC010000051.1:0-8364 GCA_037133455.1 Comamonadaceae bacterium
CTTTGACCTTGCCACACCCCCGAATGTGGCAACGTGCATTTGTGTTGCTGCCTTTGGCCGAGATTGCGCCAGCGCTTGTCAGTGCCGCGCTGTTGGACTCCGTCAAAGACCAAATTCTGGAACGTGTGCCGGATGGCAATAATTGCTAGGCGTTTAATTTTCGGTACAGCGTTTGGCGGCTGATTCCTAAGGCACGGGCTGCCATGGAAACATTACCTTGGCTAGACGCCATCGCCGATTCAATCGCGCAGCGTGACAGGTCTTTGAGGTTTTGGGGTTCAGAAGATGGCCTAGGCGAGTTTGCTATCAAAGATGGCGCCTCGTTGTTTCGTATATCCAACGCAATATCGTCGGGTAAATGGTTCCAGCCGATGGTGTTTTCATCGGGGTTCAGCATAGCGCTGGCCGTTCGCAATACGCTGGAGAACTGGCGCAAGTTGCCAGGCCATGCATACAAGCGCATGCTGTCAAGCACCTCGGCATCGAGGTCAATGTCACGCTCTGGATTGAGGGTGCGTAAAAGCCGTTCGGCCAAAGCTTGAAAATCTTGTCGCTCACGCAGCGACGGAAGTTGGACCATCAGCCCATTGATTCGGTAATAAAGGTCACTGCGAAACCGTCCTTGGTCGGCTTCTTCGCGCAAATGACTGTGGGTGGCACACACCAAGGCAAAGTCCACGGCAACCGAGCGTCCCGCACCCAAGGGCGTCACCGTGCGCTCTTGCAAAACACGCAACAAGCGGGTCTGCATGCCTAGAGGCATATCTCCAATCTCGTCTAAAAACAGAGTGCCTCCACTGGCTTCGCGCAGGCGTCCTAGACTGCCTTGTTTCTTTGCGCCTGTGAAAGCGCCTGCTTCATAGCCGAACAGTTCGGCCTCAATCAAATGCTCAGGAATAGCGGCACAGTTAATAGCTACAAAAGGCCCGTTGTGGCGCAAACTGCTTTCGTGCAAAGCGCGCGCAAAGTATTCTTTGCCAACGCCAGACTCCCCTTGGATCAGGATGGGAATGGGTTTGTCTAAAACGCGGCGGGCTTTGTCTGCCGCACTGCGCCAACGCAGATCCCCCGTGTCAAGCGCTGCTAACGCATCCTGCTGGGACTCACCTTGCACACGCTTCGAAGCGGTGGGGGCGTGCGATGGATTAGTTTGGCCTTGAATTTGTGCGAAAAGTAGTTTTCCGTTGTGTGAGCGAATCGGAAACGCGGCTTGCGACTGTCGTTTCGCGCGGTACAGAAAATCATGCCACTGCATATCAAGCAGACTGCCAATTTGAGTCACTCCCAAGGCTTTGGGGATCAGACCTAACAAGGCCATGCCAATCCGATTGGCGCCGACGATCCAACCCTCCTCTGTGAGCGCAACGATGGCTTCAGCCACCGTGCCTATGCCTTCTGACTGTGCGTGAAGGCGCAAAAGAATATGCCCCTGGCTATTGGAAAGAAGCAGTCGGTTTTCGATCATCCGCGCCGCCGTGTTGACAAGCCCCAAGGTATGGGGGTGTCCGTTGTGTTGGTCGCCGGTGATGTCCAAAATGCCAAGCAACTCACCGTTGAAAGACATGATGGGCGCTGCCGCACACGTTAGAAAGCCATTGCGCTCTAAGAAATGTTCAGAGCCATGAATTTCAATAGCGCACGATTCCGCAATGGCTGTCCCAATCGCGTTGGTTCCGCGGTGCTCTTCATGCCAAGACGCACCGCATGCCAGCGCCACCCGTTGGGTCTTGTCCAGAAAAACAGGGTCTCCCAAGGTGTGCATCAACACGCCGCGGTTGTCTGCCAACACCACTACGTTTTGGTTATGGTGCCCTTGCGCAAACAAGTATTCCATCACAGGGCGGGAGTGAGACAGCAGCGCATGGTTGCGCAGCATGGCTTGGCGAAGTAAAAAACTGCTGCGGTGTTCGTCTGGGTGTACTTTTTCGGCCGGGGCAAGTCCAACGGTCAAGCTGCGCTTCCAAGACCGGGCCAGTCTTTCGTCCAAACCCTGCGTTGGAATATCTCCGAATTGCATTAAATGCTGACGCGCATGGCTCAGGGTGATGGCGTTATGGGCAGTGTGCACTTTGTCTCCTAGACAGATTGAAATCTGTTCTGTGTGGTGTAAGTCTGTTCATCGTAACCATAGCGCTGCAAGCTGACGATATGCATACAAATGCATAGCTCTTGCGCAGCAATAGTGTCACTTTTTGGAACACTTGCGAGGTAACTGTGTCGAACTGGAGCGCAGGCGCGGGTGGTGATGCGGCAACGCAAAGGGGTGTGTTTCCAATGAAAACGTTGGTCAAAGCGAATGCATTGAAGTTGGCACGGGACTTGATTAGGTGAGATTACCCGCAAGGGAAACATTCCCATTTATTTTCATATTAGAGGAGACAACCATGCTTTACGCTTATCCCGGAACCCCAGGTGCCAAAGTTGCATTCAAAGGCCATTACGACAACTTCATTGGAGGCAAGTTTGTTGCCCCCGTTAAAGGCCAGTACTTTGACGTCATTACCCCCATCACTGGCAAACCCTATACCAAAGCCGCTCGTTCGACAGCTGAAGACGTCGAACTCGCCCTCGATGCAGCCCACGCAGCTGCCGATGCGTGGGGCCGCACGCCCGCAGCTGACCGCGCCAATGTGTTGCTCAAAATTGCAGACCGCATCGAAGCCAACTTGGAGCTATTGGCGTATGCAGAGACCGTGGACAACGGCAAAGCCATTCGCGAGACGCTCAATGCTGACATTCCGCTCACCGTAGATCACTTTCGCTATTTCGCAGGCTGTGTTCGTGCCCAAGAAGGGGCGCTGAGCAATATTGATGACAACACCGTGGCGTACCACATCCAAGAACCCTTGGGCGTTGTCGGTCAGATCATTCCTTGGAACTTCCCGATTTTGATGGCTGCTTGGAAACTGGCACCAGCACTGGGCGCGGGTAACTGCGTGGTTTTAAAACCTGCGGAGTCCACCCCCATCAGTATCTTGGTATTGGTCGAGTTGATTGCTGACTTACTGCCACCTGGCGTTCTCAACATCGTCAATGGCTACGGTCGTGAAGCTGGTTTGCCATTGGCAACCAGCAAACGCATTGCAAAAATCGCCTTCACCGGTTCGACATCCACAGGCCGTGTGATTGCGCAGGCTGCTGCCAACAACTTGATCCCAGCGACCTTGGAGCTGGGCGGGAAATCGCCTAATATTTTCTTTGCCGACATCATGGACAAAGACGATGGCTTTTTGGACAAAGCAATCGAAGGCATGGTGCTTTTCGCATTCAACCAAGGTGAGGTTTGCACCTGCCCTTCTCGCGCATTGATCCAAGAGTCCATTTACGACAAATTCATGGAGCGCGTTTTAAAGCGTGTGGCTGCTATTAAGCACGCCAATCCACTTGACACCGACAGCATGATGGGCGCACAGGCATCTAAAGAGCAACTTACCAAAATTTTGTCTTACCTCGATTTAGGAAAACAAGAAGGCGCCAAAGTTCTGATTGGTGGCGAGCAAGCCCATTTGGGTGGCGATTTAGAAGGGGGTTACTACGTACAGCCCACTTTGTTTAAAGGCCATAACAAAATGCGGATTTTCCAAGAAGAAATTTTTGGACCCGTATTGGCTGTAACGACCTTCAAAGATGAAGCTGAGGCGTTGGAAATTGCCAATGACACCTTGTATGGATTGGGCGCTGGCGTATGGAGCCGCAACGGTAATGTGGCCTACCG
Organism: Comamonadaceae bacterium; assembly: GCA_037133455.1. Taxonomy (GTDB): domain Bacteria; phylum Pseudomonadota; class Gammaproteobacteria; order Burkholderiales; family Burkholderiaceae_C; genus Allorhodoferax. Next base: position 3,716 of record JBAXOC010000051.1, read on the forward strand.
CATGGGCCGCGCTATCAAAGCAGGCCGCGTGTGGACCAACTGCTACCACGCCTATCCAGCCCACGCCGCCTTTGGTGGCTACAAAGAGTCTGGCATTGGACGCGAAACTCACAAAGTGATGCTCGACCACTACCAACAAACTAAAAACTTGTTAGTCAGCTACAGCGAACAAAAACTGGGATTCTTCTAAACTGTACGCCAGTACGAAAGACCAAGGGGGCAGCGTGCTGCCCCCTTTTTTTTGGAGATGTTTATGGTTGATAAAGTGATTGCCACCCCCGCGGCTTTGGAGTTGGTGGAATTTTTGAAACAAAAATATGGCACCGTGATGTTCCACCAAAGCGGAGGGTGCTGCGATAACAGTGCAGCCAATTGCTATTTGCCGGGCGAAATTACGATGGGCGCGGGTGACGTCTTATTAGGGAAAATTGGAGATGCCGATTTCTATATCGGCAAGTTGCAATACGAAACTTGGAAACACACCCAGCTCATCATCGATGTGATTGAAGGCCACGGAGGAACTTTTTCACTGGAGGGGCCTGAAGGCAAAGCCTTTCACACCCGCTCCCGTGTCTTTACACCTGCCGAGCTAGCGGAACTCGAGCGCGACGGGGCGTAAGCAACGTTGCCCCTGCATCACGGCAAGATCGGGTGGTGCGTCATGTCCAAGTGCAAGGCGGTACCGGTGTAGGGGTTGGCCAAGGCAACTTCTTCGTTGAGCTCTACACCTAAGCCTGGCGCTGTGGGCGGGATGATGTAGCCGTTTTCCCATTGGATGGGTTTTTTCAGAATCTCGGTGTGAAAGCCTTTCCAGTCCAAAATACTTTCTTGGATCAAGAAGTTGGGGCTGCAGGTGGCCAGTTGGATGTTGGCTGCGCCAACCACCGGGCCGCAGTACAGGTGGGGCGCAATTTGCACGTGGTAAGCCTCGGCCATGGAGGCAATTTTTTTGCCTTCCAAAATACCGCCTACGCGGCCCAGGTTCATCTGCAATATCGCAGCAGCACCTTCTTCAAGCACACGAACAAATTCCCATTTCGTGGTGAGGCGCTCACCTGCTGCCACTGGAATGGTGGTACCACGGGCGACCTTGCCCATCTCGCGCTGGTTGTCTGGTGGAATGGGTTCTTCAAACCACAAGGGGTCAAACGGCTCAAGGCGACGTGCTAAGCGAATCGCTCCGGCAGCGCTCATTTGCCCGTGGGTTCCAAACAGCAGATCGGCTTGGGTCCCCACCGCTTCGCGCAACATGCGACAGAAGGTTTCTGAGCGATCGAGTTCTGTCAAAGACAACTGGCGACCGTCGTAAATAGAGTAAGGTCCAGCAGGATCAAACTTCAAGGCGGTAAAGCCCATCTTGAGATATTCCGCAGCCCGCTCTGCAGCCAAAATCGGATCGGCGTACACATTGGTTTTGTCGCCATCTTTGGGGTAAATGTAGGTGTAGCTGCGCAGTTTTTCGTGTACTTGACCGCCTAAGAGTTTGTAGACAGGCTTGTTCACGTCTTTGCCAACGATGTCCCAGCAGGCCATCTCAATACCACTCAAAATCCCCATCATCGATACATCGGGACGCTGAATAAAACCACTGCCGTAGACGCCGCGCCAAATGCGTTCGATGTCGTAGGGGTCTTTGCCAATGACGCAGCGCTCCACCACATCTTTGACCATTTGCTCGACCACGCTCGGGTGAAACGGCAGGCTATAAACCTCGCCGAGTCCTTCAATGCCTTCGTCGGTGATCAGTTTTAAAAAGACAAAGTACCGACCTCCAAATCCGGGAGGCGGGTTACCAACAACAAAGGTTTTGACGTCTGTGATTTTCATATTTTTTCAGTTAGTGGGCGTAGTTAATGACTTTGTATTCCAGGTAATCCTGCAAACCAAAGCGCCCCCATTCGCGGCCGTTGCCACTTTGCTTAAAGCCGCCAAAGGGTGAGCAATAGTCTTGGCCCGTACCGTTGATGGATACGCTGCCTGCGCGTAAGCGGCGAGCGACGCGTTGTGCGCGGGTTGCGTCTTGGCATTGAATATAAGCCGCTAATCCGTAAGGCGTGTCGTTGGCAATCTGAATGGCTTCTTCTTCCGTATCAAAAGGAATCATCACCAACACCGGGCCAAAAACTTCTTCGCGCGCAATGCGCATCTGGTTGTTGACATCGGCAAACACAGTGGGGCGGGCGTAATAGCCTTTGGACAACCCTTCGGGCCGACCCAAGCCGCCGCACAACAGGCGTGCGCCTTCATCGATCGCAATTTGGATATAGCGCTGCACGGTTTCAAATTGGCGCTTCATCGCCAAGGGTCCGATCACATCGCCACGGGTGCTGGGGTGTGCCACCTGAACGGCCGCACCGTGCTGGGCTGCCAAGACGCAGGCTTTGTCATACACCGAGCGCTCGACCAACAGCCGCGTCGGAGCGTTGCAACTCTGGCCCGTATTGCTCATGCATTTGCGAACGCTCCAGCCAATGGCTTTGTCTAAGTCGGTGTCGGCAAACACGATGTTGGGCGACTTGCCACCGAGCTCTTGGACCACGCGTTTGACGGTATCAGCGGCAGACTTGGCCACGGCAATACCGGCGGCAGTCGAGCCGGTAAAGGAGACCAAATCAACATCGGGGTGGCTGCTTAACGTGGGGCCGACCACGGGGCCGTCGCCATAGACCATGTTGAAGACGCCGCTCGGGTATCCGGCTTCATGCACAAATTCTGCGACGAGTTTGGCTGAAAGGGGAGCAAATTCACTGGGCTTGAGAACCACGGTACATCCTGCCAAAAGTGCTGGTGCCAACTTAGAAACAATTTGGTTGAGCGGCCAGTTCCAAGGCGTGATCAAAACGCATACGCCGATGGGCTCGCTCATCAGATCGCCGTTGTTACCGCTGCGCAAGGCAAAGGGGTAATCTTTCGCGGCCTCGAGGGTGGCTTTGATGTGGCCGGGGCCGCACTCGGCTTGGGCGTCGTAGGCCCAGTCCCAGGGGGCGCCCATCTCGGTGCTAATGGCTTGGGCCATCTCGGTATAGCGACGCTCAAACGCGGCTTGCAACTTTTGCAGCATCTCGGTTCGGTAGGCCATGGTCGTTTGGCTGTAGCTCTCGAAGGCTTTTTTGGCAGCGGCTACGGCGCGGTTGGCATCGTCGGCACTGCCCATGAGAACCTCGCCCACCACAGACTCATCGCCAGGGCTGACGATGGGGTGAACGGTGTGTGCGCCTAGGGGTTCGACCCAAGCGCCATCGATGTAAAAGTTGCAACGTGTCATAGCGTGGTCTCGAGTTTCGGTTTAAAAATTACGCAATATGAAACCAAGCGGACTTGGTTTGCATATACGACAGCAGGCTGTCCATGTGTTTGTCACGGGAGTTGCCGCTTTGTTTGTAGCCCCCAAAGGGCTGCGTCATGTCGCCATCGCCAAAACAGTTGACCCACACGACACCCGCTTCAAGCGCGGCCACCATGCGGTGGGCGGTTTTGAGATCCGAGGTCCACACCGAGGCGGCCAAGCCGTAGATGGAATCGTTGGCCAAGGCAATCGCTTCGGCTTCGGTGTCAAAGACCTGAACCGAGGCCACAGGCCCAAAGGTTTCTTCTTGCACGATGCTCATCGCATTAGTGCAGTGGGTGAACAAGGTCAGGGGCACAAATGCGCCGCCTTGGTGAACTGCTAAGGGCCGCTGGGTATCGGGCGTAGGCAAAACCATGGTGGCGCCTTGCTCACAGGCGAGTTGCACTTTGGTCATCACACCTTGGCGGTGCGCTTGGCTGGCGACGGGGCCCATGGTGGTTGCGGGGTCCAGTGGGTCACCAGGGCGGTACATCGCTTGGGCCCGCTCAACGAAGCGGGCGACAAAGCGGTCGTGAATTGAGCGGTGAACCAAGAGGCGCGAGCCCGCATTGCAAACCTGCCCTGCGTTATCAAAAATTCCACCTACTGCGCGGTCCACCGCAGCATCAAAGTCGTACAGGTCAGGCATGAAAATTTGCGGACTTTTACCGCCGGTTTCCAAGGCCACCCGTTTCATATTGCTTTGGCCTGCGTAGCCCATGATCAATTTACCGACAGCGGTAGAGCCTGTGAATGTGATCTTGGCAACATCCATGTGCAAAGCCAAAGCCTTACCCGTTTGCACACCAAACCCATTGACCACGTTGAATACCCCAGCAGGACCGCCAGCATCTACAAACAACTGCGCCAGTCGGGTGCAGGTCAGAGGCGATTGCTCTGGGGGTTTGAGAACCACGCTGTTACCCGCAGCCAAGATGGGAGCGAGCTTCCAAACGGCCAAAAGCATGGGGTAGTTAAAAGGCGTGATCGCAGCGACCACACCCAAAGGCTCGTGGGTGATGAGGTGCAGAGCACTCGGATCGGTGTGGGTGACTGCGCCTTCGATTTTGTCAATGCACTCGGCAAAATAGCGAATGGTTTTCAATACCTCAGGCATGTCGATATTTAAAACATCCGAAATGGGTTTACCCATGTCCAAGGTTTCTAAGAGCGCCAATTCATTTTGGTGGGCTTCAATCAGGTCGGCCCATTTTTGCAAGATGTCTGCGCGTTGGCGTGGGGCCAGTTTGGCCCAGCGCCCGTCACGCCAAGCCGCCAAGCCCGAGGCGACGGCTGCATCGATGTCAGCGGCTTGGCCCTT
>JBAXOC010000052.1:0-8351 GCA_037133455.1 Comamonadaceae bacterium
GTATAGACAACAACCATCGGTAGCGCCGCCAAACCACGTAACGCGGCCACTTGCATCGCCGGATAAAAAGCAGAAAGAGTTTTCAGCGTAGCGTCCATGAACGAGAAAAAAGCCACGCCCGCGAGCATGGCGATGGCGCTTCGCCATGGCGCAGACAGGTGCATTGCCCCCAAAGATCGCAACCCCATGCTTTGCTTAACGCGCTACTTGGATCATTGCGGCATCGAACGCTTTTCTACTAAAGACCTCGCGAAGCAAGGGCTCAAAATATTCCAAGGGTTTGCTGGAATAGTCTGGGTCAAAAGCAGCTTGGTCATAGCAGGCGCAAAAATGATGGCATGAGGCAAACCAAGGGTGGTCTTTGTAGGCCAGGTAACCCTTCGGGTCTTTGCCAAAGTGGTGGGCGTAATACTCCATTTGAAACAGCCCGTGCATTTCAATCACCCATGTGACCTCAGCGCGAACATAAGGGCGAAGTATGGCCGCCGCCATTTGGGAGTGGTTTTCAGGCGCCAAACTATCGCCAATATCGTGGATCAATGCGCCGACCACCATATCCAAACCCGCGCCATCAGCCTCAGCACGGGTAGCGCTTTGGAGCGAGTGTTCGAGCCGACTGATTTGGTAGCCTTGCAAAGACGTTCCCAAACCACGCAGAGCCTCCATGAGCCGGTCTGGCAATTCTCGGATGTATTGGTGTTCCAGTTGTTGTAAAAAAAGGTACTCCTCAGCAGTTCCATCTTTCATCTGGGTAAAGGCGACGTTTTGCATTTTGAATTCAGGGTTGTGAAATATTTAGAGGGTTCTATTTTTGCGAACGGTGATCAAAATCAAGATCGGCTTGTTCTCCGCGCGGGTCCATTTGAAGCACCGCTTGCGAGCTCGCATCCATCATCACGTAGTCCGCCCGGCGCACTGGAGGCGCTTGGCTGTGTTTTTGCTTGGAGGCAAATCGCCAAACCGCGCCAGCAAGCAAAGACAAGACAATGGAGAAAAACAACATCAAACCTTCAGGACCCATCAAGTCCATCAATCCCCCCGCCAAGGTCGGGCCCACCGTCGCGCCAATGCCATAAAGCAGCAACAAGCCACCGGTCGTCTCCAGCACTTTGGAGGGTTCGATCAAATCGTTGGTGTGGGCGACACTCAGCCCATAAACGGCAAACGACAAGCCGCCGTATAAAACGCCGAGAAAAATCAATAAATTCTCATATTCGCGGGCCAAATAAAACCCGATGCCGGCCAGCCCTGCGGTGACCACGCAAATCCAAAATAAAAGCCAACGCCTGTCATACCGGTCTGATAAATGACCGACAGGCCATTGAAAGGCTGCGCCACTCAAAATGGTGACTGCCATGAAGGTCGCGGTGCGGCTATCGCTAAATCCCACGCCCGTTCCAAACACGTAGCCCAAACTAAAAAAAGTTCCGTTGAGCAGGCCAGAACCTAGCGCTGCAATAGCGCCGATCGGTGAAATAGTAAACAAGCGCACCAAACTCATGGACGGCGCGTTGGTGGGTTGCGGCTCACGAATGGTGGTCAGCGTGGTCGGAATCAGGGCGAATGAAAACAGAATGGAGACCAAGGCAAAAGGAACAAAGCCGTAGCGATCACTGGCCAAAATAAGCCACTGCCCGATCGCCGTGGAGACGCCGCTCACCGCCATATACGACGCAAACACCTTTCCACGGCTTTCGCTGCTGGCAACCACATTGAGCCAGCTTTCGATCACCATGTACAAGCCCACGATGCAAAGCCCCGTCACAAATCGCAGCACCCCCCAAAACCAGGGGTTGGTCCACAAGGCATGTAACACCGGTAATGCAGAAGCCACCGAAGCCATCACCGCAAAGGCTCGGATATAACCGACCTTGCGAATTAATTTTGGACAAGCGTAGGTTCCATAGACAAAGCCGGCAAAGTAAGCCGACATGATGATGCCCGTGACAAGGGCGGAGTATTTGGCAGAACCGGCTTGCGCTCCAATCGCAACAGTGAGCAAAGCAACGCCCACAACAAGCATGCTTACCCCACTCAACAGCGAGGCCAAAGGCCACATCAATTTATTCACAGCATCATTCCCAGGGATAGTTTTGTCGCGGCGGTGATCCGTCGTATAACCTGGATGGTGACATACATTTATCACCCGATTGTTTAAGCTGAGCTGGCCGAGGCTGTGCGACGTCATTTTGAAATAGTCGCAAAATGTCAATACATAGTCGTATTTGATCGGTTGATTGCCCTGGACCACAGCTAAAGTCCCCACACGTTTGAAAGCCATTGATGACATTTTCAACAGATGAATCCCAAGCCCGCATCGACCTCGCTGCCGCGTTTCGGTGGGCAGCGCGTTGGGATATGCAGGAGTCCATTGCCAACCATTTCAGTGTGGCCGTGTCTCCCGATGGTCGGCAGTTTTTGCTAAATCCCCAAGGCAGTCATTTTTCGCTGATCAAAGCCAGCGACTTGCTTTTACTCAACAGTGCCGATCCCAATGTCCAAAAAATCGCCAACGCGCCGGACCCGACCGCGTGGCACTTGCATGCGGTATTGCACCAACAAGTGCCCCACGCCCGTTGCATCTTGCACACCCACATGCCCTATGCCACGGCTTTGTGTTGTTTGCAAGATTTTGAATTTTTGATGCTGGACCAAAACGCCTGCCGATTCCACCAGCGCATTGCCTACGACCGCGACTACGCCGGAATGGCTTTAGAGCCTGCAGAGGGCGAGCGGGTGGCGGGCTTGATGCAAGGGGGTAAAAGCGTGCTGTTCATGGGCAACCACGGCGTCATAGTGATCGGACCGACGGTTGCGCAGGCCTTGGACACCTTGTACTACTTAGAAAAAGCCGCCAAGCTTCAAGTCTTGGCGCTTTCTACCGGTCGCCCCTTGGCTCTGATTGCTGAACCTGTCGCAGCCCTGGCTTGCGCGCAATGGAACGACTACCCCACGGAATTTTCAGAGCTGCATTTCAAAGCCCTTAAACAGATCCTTGACCTTGAAGAAATGGACTATCAAAAATGAACCACAACATCATCATTACCTGCGCGCTCACTGGTGCCGGAGACACCGTCGACAAACACCCAGCGATTCCAGTGACCCCCAAACAAATTGCAGCTGCTGCCGTTGAAGCGGCCCAAGCCGGAGCCACAGTGGTGCACTGCCATGTGCGCCATCCTGAGACGGGAAAATTCAGCCGCGACCCCGCGCTGTACCGCGAAGTGATGGACCGCATCCGCGATTCTGGTGTGGACATCATCGTGAACCTGACCGCCGGTATGGGTGGTGATCTTGAAATCGGCCCCGGCGAAACGCCCATGCAGTTTGGCCCGTCAACCGACCTGATCGGCCCTATGGCCCGATTGATCCATGTTGAAGAACTGTTGCCTGAAATTTGTACCTTGGACTGTGGCACTTTGAACTTTGGTGATGGCAATACGATTTATGTCTCCACCCCCGCAGCGCTGCGTGCTGGCGCAAAACGCATCACCGAGTTGGGGGTCAAAGCCGAGTTAGAAATTTTTGATACCGGACACCTTTGGTTTGCCAAGCAAATGATCAAAGAAGGATTGTTGAAAGACCCGTTGTTTCAGCTGTGTTTAGGAATTCCATGGGGCGCTCCCGCAGACACCACCACCATGAAAGCCATGGCAGACAACTTGCCCGCCGATGCGGTGTGGTCTGGCTTTGGGATCGGTCGATCGCAAATGCCGATGGCGGCACAGGCGATTCTTTTAGGCGGCAATGTGCGGGTGGGGCTTGAGGATAATTTATGGCTTGATAAAGGTGTCCCTGCAAGCAACGGCTCATTAACGCAAAGGGTGGTGGAGATCATTACGCGCATGGGTGCGACACCGATGACCCCAGCCCAAGGGCGCGAAAAAATGGGTCTAAAAAAACGCGGTTAACCCCTCTTTCCATCACTAAGAATTCAATATGACATTTATCACCGACATCAAAACTTTTGCTGCTTTGGGCAGTGGCGTCATCGGCAGCGGCTGGGTTGCCCGCGCCTTAGCCAATGGGCTAGACGTGATCGCTTGGGACCCCGCGCCTGACGCTGAAGCGCAACTGCGTTCCCGCATTCAAAAATCTTGGGGGGCCTTAGAAGCCCAAGGGCTCAAGCCCGGCGCATCGCAATCCCGACTGCGCTTCGTGGCGACGATTGAAGAGTGTTTAGCCCACGCGGATTTCATTCAAGAAAGCGCACCTGAGCGCTTGGATTTAAAAATTGATTTGCACGCCAAAATCACAGCGGCTGCACGCCCCAATGTGCTGATTGGTTCCTCGACATCAGGTTTGTTGCCTAGTGAGTTTTATGCCAAAGCACAACACCCCGAGCGCTGCGTGGTCGGCCACCCTTTCAACCCGGTGTACCTCTTGCCTTTGGTTGAAGTGGTGGGCGGCGTAAACACCAGCCCTGATGCGGTGCAAGCGGCCATGCAGGTCTACCGCAGCTTAGGCATGCGGCCACTGCATGTTCGCAAAGAAGTTCCAGGGTTTATTGCCGACCGTTTGTTAGAAGCGATGTGGCGTGAATCGTTGCACTTGGTCAACGACGGCGTGGCAACGACGGGCGAAATCGATGACGCCATTCGGTTTGGCGCAGGCATGCGCTGGTCTTTCATGGGAAGTTTTTTAATTTACACCTTGGCCGGTGGCGACGCTGGTATGCGCCATTTCATGGCCCAGTTTGGTCCTGCTTTGAAACTTCCTTGGACCAAACTAGAAGCGCCCGAGTTGACAGATGCCTTGCTTGATAGCGTGTCTGACGGCACCATACAACAGCTCGGAAAACACAGCATTGCCGATTTAGAGCGCTACCGAGACGACTGTTTGTTGGCCGTCCAAGCGGCGATCAAGGCCACTAAAGCCAAACACGGTATTGATGACGATGAGTAATCCAAACCCGGCAGGCTTGGTGACTTACCGCAGTGAAGTCTTGCCCGAATGGGTGGACTACAACGGCCACCTGCGTGATGGTTTTTATTTGGTGCTCTTTAGCTATGGCGTCGATGGATTCATGGACCAGATCGGACTGGACGCAGCGGGTCGCAAAGCGCTTGGACACTCCTTGTTTACGCTGGAAACGCACCTCAATTTCCTTCATGAGGTCAAGCTGGGCTCGCGTCTTGAAGTGCGCACGCAAGTGCTCGGCATCGATGCCAAACGGGTGCACTTGGGCTTGGGTTTGTACGAGGAAGGCCAAGACAAACTACTGTCCTTTTGCGAGCAAATGCAGCTCAATGTGGACATGGCAGGGCCCACCGCCACGCCGTTTGCGCCATCGGTTGATGTGCTTTTGCAGCCGTTGGCGTTGGCACACGCAGGCCTTGAAAAACCAAAGTTTGCGGGACGCGTGATCGCTTTGCCGCAACCTAAAGTGGCTCGATAGAAAAAATAAACATGGTACAAGCTGCGCAAATTCCAAGCACTATGCAGGGCGTGGTGTTGACCTGTTTTGGCGGTCCGGAGTGTCTTGAATATCGGCAGGATCTGCCTGTGCCAGTGCCCTTGGCCGGTGAAGTCTTGATTCGTGTGGGCGCTAGCGCAGTCAATAACACCGACATCAATACCCGAGTAGGTTGGTACTCTAAAACGGCGCAGGGTCAGACGCAAAGTGCGGCAGCGGTCTTTGATTCCCAACAGGACCAAGATCCCAGTTGGGGTGGTGTTCCCATGGCGTTTCCGCGCATTCAAGGCGCAGACTGCTGCGGAGAGATTGTCGCGGTGGGTGCAGGTGTTGACGAAAAACGCCTAGGCCAACGCGTCTTGGTGCGGCCTATTTTGCGGGCCTATGCCAACTACCAGCCCTATGCCTGTTGGTATTTTGGTTCGGAGTGTGACGGCGGCTTTGCAGAGTTCACCAAGGTGCCCAGTGATGCGGCGGTGGTGGTTCAAAGCCATTTAAGTGATGCCCAACTGGCCTCTTTTCCGTGTGCCTATTCAACGGCTGAAAATTTGGTGGACCGTGCGAACGTTCAATCAGGCGAATGTATTTTGGTGACCGGTGCGTCCGGTGGGGTGGGAAGTGCTGCGGTGCAACTGGCAAAACGCCGAGGCGCTAAGGTGATTGCAGTTGCCGGTATTGATAAACACGAGGCCGTTATTGCCTTAGGGGCAGACCGGGTGTTAGACCGCCAAGTGGACCTGGAGCAAACCCTAGGCCGCGAATCTGTGGATGTGGTGATTGATTTGGTAGGCGGCGTTCAATGGCCAGCTTTGCTCCAAGTTCTTAAACGCGGTGGGCGTTACGCGACCTCCGGTGCGATTGCCGGACCCTTGGTGGAATTGGATCTGCGAACCCTCTACCTCAAAGACTTGCAATTGTTGGGATGCACCTTTCAAAACGATCACATTTTTGACAATCTCGTGGGCTATATCGAACGCGGAGAAATTCAACCCGTGATTGCAAAAACCTATTCACTCAAAGACATCGCCCAAGCCCAACGTGACTTTGGTGAGAAAAAATTTGTCGGTAAGCTTGTATTCACTTTGACTTAACGGAGAACGAACGAACTATGCTTGAAAACACACACGGCGTGACCACCCCACTCGAAGGCGTTCCCGCCAAACCGTGGGACCCGGCCGCTCCCATTGCAGCGCCTTTGGCTTTACATGCCCCCACTGTTTTGCCCGCGTGGGTGGATTACAACGGACACATGAGCGAGTCGTGTTACTTGCTGGTTTTTGGCGACAACTCAGACGCTTTTTTTCGGTTCATTGGCATTGATGAGAGCTACCGCGACCAAGGCGGGCATTCGCTCTACACCGTGGAAACCCATATTCACCATGCGCGAGAAGTCGCCCAAGGGGAGCAGCTGCGTTTGCGTTTGCAACTAATCGACCATGACGAAAAGCGGGTGCATATTTTTCACACCATGACCCATGACGCAACGGGCGATGTGTTGGCTACCGCAGAACAAATGTTGGTCCACGTGGACATGGCCCAAGGACGCTCAGCGGATATGCCTGCCTATTTGCAAGACCGTTTGAATGCGATTGCCAAAGCGCATGCCGTATTAGCCGCGCCTAAGAACCTGGGAAAGCCCATGGGAATTCGCCGCAAAGCACTTTGAAAACTTAATCCCCTGAATCATTGAGACCTAAACATGCAATTTGAACTCAACACAGAACAAAAAATGATTGTCGACACGGTGCGCGCGTTTGTAGAAAACGAGCTGTACCCCCATGAAGATGAAGTCGAGCGTCTTGATGCGGTGCCCCCGGCGTTGGTGAAATCCATTCAAGCCAAAGCCATCGAGGTGGGGCTGTATGCGGCGAATATGCCCGCCGAGTTGGGCGGTGGTGGCTTGGATAACTTCAGCATCACGTTGATGGAGCGGGAATTGGGCCGCGCCTCGTATGGCTTGCAGATGGTGGTGGCTCGGCCGAGCAATATTTTGCGGGCCTGTGAAGGGAAACAGATTGAGGAGTATTTGTTACCCACGATTCGGGGAGATCGCCATGATTGCTTAGCCATGACCGAACCCAACGCGGGTTCTGATGTGCGCGGGATGCAAACCAAGGCAGTGCGCGACGGAGCGGGCGAGGATGCGGACTACATCATCAATGGCACCAAGCACTTTATTAGCCACGCTGATATGAGTGATTTTGTGATTTTGTTTGCAGCCACGGGGACTGAGGAAACCAAACATGGCCCGAAGAAAAAAATCACGGGTTTCTTGGTTGATTTGAACTCTCCAGGCCTAACGGTCCGCCGGGGCCCGGCCTGTGTCTCCCACCGGGGGTACCACCAATGCGAATTGTTTTTTACCGACTGCCGTGTGCCCGCCTACAAACGTTTGGGAGAAGAGGGCAAAGGTTTTGATTTGATGGGCGAATGGCTGGGCGCTACCCGCCTCACGGTGGCTGCAACCAGCGTGGGCCGAGGCAGGCGCGTGATGGACATGGCGACCCAGTGGGCTGCGACCCGAAAACAATTTGGCCAATCGATTGGGAAGTTTCAAGGGACGGGCTTTAAGCTCGCCGATATGGCCACCGAGTTGGAGGCCGCGGAGCTATTAACGCTCCAAGCGGCTTGGAAATGTGACCAAGGCACCATGACCGATTCTGACGCCGCCATGGCTAAATTGTTTGCGTCTGAGACATTGGCAAGGGTCACGGACCAAAGCCTGCAAATTTTTGGTGGCATGGGTTTGATGAACCAACTCCCGATTGAGCGGTTTTGGCGGGATGCCAGGGTCGAGCGTATTTGGGATGGCACCAGCGAAATTCAGCGCCATATTATTTCTCGCGCCATGCTGCGTGAGCACGGTGGTTGAGCGCGATGGACGGTTATCGAACCGCTGCGCTGCGCCGACTTTTTTCTCCCCGTCATATTGCCG
>JBAXOC010000053.1:0-8175 GCA_037133455.1 Comamonadaceae bacterium
TAAATGGACCGGCTGCTCGCCGCCTTTAACGCTTTGGCCTTTGCAGCTGGGGCGGCAATAAAAGTCGCCATTGCTGAGGTCGGCCACGGTTCCAATGTCTTTGTCTCCACGGCCGGAAAGGTTTACCAAAATGGATTGGTCAGGCCGCATCGTTTTTGCCAGTTCCATAGCGTGGGCGATAGCGTGGCTTGATTCAAGAGCTGGGATGATGCCTTCGGTGCGGCACAGGTAATGGAAAGCCGCCAGGGCGTCTTTGTCTGTCACACCGACGTACTGGGCTCGCCCGATGTCGTTTAAAAACGCATGTTCTGGGCCGACGCCGGGGTAGTCTAAGCCTGCGCTGATGCTGTGGGTTTCAGTTACTTGGCCGTTGTCGTCTTGGAGAACGTAGGTTCTGTTGCCGTGTAAAACGCCGGGGCTACCGCGTTGGATTGAGGCAGAGTGCTTGCCACTGTCCATGCCTTCGCCAGCAGCCTCTACGCCAATGAGGCGGGTATTTTCAAAAGGAATGTAGGGGTAAAAAATACCCATCGCGTTACTTCCGCCACCCACACAGGCAATGACTGCGTCGGGCTGTTCGTTAACTGCATTGAGCTTGGCCAGCATGCCGGGCATTTGGGCAATGCACTCGGTACCGATCACGCTTTGAAAGTCCCGAACCATCATTGGGTAGGGGTGCGGGCCGGCAACGGTGCCAATGATGTAAAACGTATTGTCCACATTGGCGACCCAATCGCGCATGGCTTCATTTAACGCGTCTTTGAGGGTTCGGCTACCGCTTTCAACGGGAATCACGGTCGCACCTAAAAGCTTCATGCGGTAGACGTTGGGGCTTTGGCGCTTCACGTCTTCACTGCCCATGTACACCACGCACTCCAAGCCGTAACGCGCACAAATGGTGGCGGTTGCAACCCCGTGCTGTCCGGCACCTGTTTCTGCGATCACGCGCGGTTTACCCATGCGTTTGGCAAGCATGGCTTGGCCAATGGTGTTGTTGATCTTGTGGGCGCCGGTGTGGTTCAGGTCTTCGCGCTTTAAATAGATTTGCGCCCCGCCCATTTCTCGGCTCATCCGGTCAGCGTGGTAAATGGGGGAGGGACGGCCCACAAAATGGGCCAACTCGGATTTAAATTCCGCGACAAATGCGGGATCGTTTTGGTACTTTGCGTAGGCAGCTTTGAGTTCATTGATGGCGTGTGTCAATGTCTCGGAGACAAAGCTTCCACCATAATTTCCAAAGTGCCCTTTGACGTCGGGTTGTTGGTAAGAAAACATAGGTATCACAATCCTGCAAGGTGTTGGTCAGCGGCCCGAACGGCGGCGACAAACTGGTTGATTTTTTCGGCGTCTTTGATGCCCTTGAGGGTTGAACCTCCAGGGCCATCGGCTTCGACGCCTGAGCTCACATCGACGGCCAGCGTTTTACAGCGCGGGCGAACCTGCGCAATGCCGTCGGCCACGTTTGCAGCAGTGAGTCCACCACTCAAGACGAGGTGAGCGTTGACGTTTAGAGGAAGAAGTGACCAATTGAATGCCTTGCCGCTGCCGCCAAAACCGTCGACATGGGCGTCGAGCAGCAGGGCTTGGGCGTGAGAGTAATCATGAGCGTATTCTACGAGATCAAAGCCCTGTCCTGCGTCCCCAATGGGAATTCTGGCGGCTCGAAGATAGGGTCGGACGCCATTTTGCGACAAGCTGAGACATTGCAAAGGACCCTCATCCCCATGAAACTGGGCGTAAGCATGGGGCACGGCTGAGAACGCCTGGGCTACGAAAGCATCGTCGTGGTTTACAAAAAGCAATACCGGACTCACAAAAGGGGGTAAACGCCTGGCAAGTTGGGCGGCTCGCTCCACACTCACAGCCCTCGCGCTGGCAGCGTAAAGCACAAACCCAATCGCATCGGCTCCCCCAGCCACTGCCGCGTCGATATCTTCCTCGCGTGTGATGCCGCAGATTTTGATTCGCGTTCGAATAGGCGTTTGAACAGGAGTGGGGTTGGAAGGTTTCATGGCAGCCAATCATACGCAGGCGTACGCTCGGGAATTACAAAGTGGGCAGGATAGCGCGGACCCAAGAAATACAGCCCATCGGGGGGGAAGGTCGGGGCGGCAAAGTCACGGTCGCGGGCATCTAACACCTCTTGCATCCACGATGCCGGTTGCTTACCAAAGCCAATCTGAACCAAGCAGCCCATGATGTTGCGAATCATGTGGTGTAAAAAAGCATTGGCTTCAAACTCCATGCGCCAGTAGGCCCCGCGTTGGGTGATGGAAATTGAGGCAAGATTTTTGACAGGCGATAAGGCTTGGCACTGTGACGCACGAAAGGACGTGAAATCGTGTTCTCCTACCAAGATTTGCGACGCTTCGCGCATCGCCGTTCCGTCTAAAGGTCTGAACGCCCAACCCACACGTCCCCCTTCCACCGAAGGGCGAACCGCAGATTCTTTGAGAATATAGGCATAGCGTCTGGTGCTGGCACTGGCGCGGCAATGGAACGTTGCAGGCACTTCTTGCGCCCATTCAACTGCGATATCGTGGGGCAAGCCCGCATTCGTGCCGCGCAGCCACGCATTGGTGTTGCGCTCAAGTGGGGTGTCAAAGTGAACCACTTGCATGAGCGCGTGAACCCCGGCGTCGGTTCTTCCTGCACACAGGGTGGAGACTTTGTGGTTGGTGAATTGTTGTAACGCCGATTCGAGTTTGTCTTGAACGGTCAGCCCGGAACTTTGACTTTGCCAGCCTTGGTAGGCTTGGCCGTTGTAACTGATGCCAAGCGCAATTCTTACGTTGCTCACTTCGCTCACTTCTGCTGAGGCCCGGACTTTGGCGGTTCTAAATCAAGCGACAAATCCGAGAGATCAAAGCCCATGGCTTTTGCGGCTGTTTGAACGGAATCCATTTCCTGTGGCTCTGCTTTAGCGGGCGGCTGGGGCTCGGGCGACCACGCGCTTGGCGTTTGTTTGTTTCGGTACCACCACAACGCCCCAAATAGAACCACAGCACCGCCGACCAAGCCCTCGGTGGTGTAGTCTTTAGAGACAGGCGAAGGGATGGATTTCTCTATTGACGGTGCTGAAGTAGCGAGGGCGGGGGAAGATGCAGCGGCAGCGGGTGGTGCTGACAAGGCCACTGCGGCTTGGGCAAGCTGGTTGAGATCGGCGATATTCTTGGCGAGTTCTGCGGTCTGAGTGGCTTCGTCTTTTTGGCTGCGGTCTTTTGCGATCTTGGCTAATTCGGCTTGTTCAAGAGAGGCACCCTTAGAGAGGGTGAGCTGATCGCCTGTTTGGGACTTGGCCGCTGCAGCTTGTGCAGCCGCATTGCGACGGTCATTGAAGGTTTGGGCTTGGGCTTTAACCGCCTCGGCCGCGTCTTGGGCGTTGATCTTTTGAATGTCCGCTTGATCTGGAATCGTGAGGACCGCGCCCGCGCGAATTTGGTTGATGTTGTTGTTGATAAACGCACTCGGATTGGATTGCTGTAGCGCAATCAGCATTTGCTCCACAGACGTGCCATTAGGTTTCGTCTGGTTTGCAATGGCGCCGGCGGTATCTCCCGCTACCACCACAACGGTGTGGGGCGTTGACTTCTGAGACGTTCCTTTTTCTGAGGTTTTGGGTTCGTCTACCAAGGCAGGCGCAGCCAGCGTTTCAGCTGCCTTAGCAGCCTCAGATGACTTGGGAGGGTCAAGAAGCAGCGTGAAGTTGCGAACAATGCGCCCAGCGGTCCATCGCACCTCAAGCACCATATCCAAGTACTTATCGTTAACGGGAGAAAGACTTAAGAATTTAAAAAACTGGCTTCCATCGCTGCGCCGCTCAAGCGTGATTTGAATGTCTGCAAAGAGAGGCTTGTATTCCAAGCCCATCGCTGCAAATGACGTTTCAGGCGCGATGCTGGCCTTGACCGACGCAGACTCTTCGGCGCTCATATTGGCAATATCCAATTCGGCGCGAAGCGCTTGCCCCTGCGCCGATTGAACGTGAATACGGCCGAGCGTGAGACTGAAAGCGCTGTGGCTTCCTAGAAAAAAGAAAAAGAGAGCCGCTTGCCCCAGCCAGCGTTGCCAACTAAAAGAATTCAATGTCACAGAGCCGCTCTCTTTCTCATCTTGGGTCATATTTCTTTTTATGCGTCTAACAAAATACGCAGCATACGGCGCAAGGGTTCAGCCGCGCCCCACAGCAATTGGTCACCGATGGTAAATGCACCAATGTACTCGGGCCCCATTGCAAGGGTCCGAATGCGACCGACCGGAATGGTCATCGTGCCAGTGACGGCCACGGGAGTTAAGTCTTTGATGGTGGCTTCACGGTTGTTAGGAACCACTTTGACCCACGCGTTATCGGCAGCGATCATGGCTTCAATGTCGGCCACGGGAACTTGCTTTTTCAGCTTGAAAGTCAATGCCTGACTGTGGCAGCGCATCGCGCCCACGCGCACACAAAAACCGTCCACGGGAATAGCGGCAGAGTTGAATCCTTCGCCAATTCCCAAAATTTTATTGGTCTCGGCCATACCTTTCCACTCTTCTTTGGACGTACCCCAGCCAGACTCGTCGCGGGATTTACCAATGCCCAAATCTTTGTCGATCCAGGGAATGAGCGAGCCGCCCAAAGGCACGCCAAAGTTGGCGGTCTCAGCAGAGGTTAGGGCGCGTTGCTTGGCGGCCACCAAACGGTCGATTTCCAAAATCGCGCTTTTGGGGTCATCCAGCAAAGCTTTGACTTCAGCATGCAGTGTGCCGTATTGGGTTAACAGTTCGCGCATGTGTTGCGCGCCGCTGCCCGATGCTGCTTGGTAAGTTTGGGTGCTCATCCATTCGACCAACCCGGCTTTGAACAATGCGCCTACGCCCATCAACATACACGACACCGTGCAGTTGCCGCCCACCCAGTTCTTGCCACCATGGGCCAATGCGTTTTTGATCACAGGCATGTTGACCGGATCGAGGATGATCACAGCGTCTTTTTCCATACGCAGGGTCGAGGCGGCATCAATCCAGTGGCCGTTCCAGCCTGCAGCGCGCAGCTTGGGGAAGACTTCGGAGGTGTAGTCGCCGCCTTGGGCGGTGATGATGATCTCGCAGCGCTTGAGCTGCTCGAGGTTGAAGGCGTCTTGCAGCGTGGTTTCGTTCTTGGCCATCGCGGGTGCCTTGCCACCTGCGTTTGATGTAGAGAAAAACAATGGCTCGATCAGGTCAAAGTCTTTTTCCTGAATCATGCGGTCCATCAGAACCGAGCCGACCATGCCGCGCCAGCCGACTAAACCTACTAACTTGCTCATTTCAACGCCCTTTCAGTTTTTTTAAACAGTGTTCGACCTGACTGTTTGCCCGGCTCGTCTGGCCGGGGGGGGCACACGACGAACCAGGCTGGATCAGCCCTTAATGGTCGTGGTTTTTGTGGAAATTGCACACACACCAGCAGCTACCGAGTCGGTATTTGCAGAGTTCAGGGAGAACAGGTGGGTATGGAACATGATGTAAATTGTAATGGATGGCGCTTGAGAGTTTCCTGACACCATGCTTTGGAATGCTCAGACCAGCGCCTTGACCACCGCATCACCCATTTCGCGGGTACTGACCTTGGTGGTTCCTGTGCTGTAGATGTCACCGGTGCGCAGGCCTTGGGCCAGCACTTTTTGTACGGCCGCCTCGATGCGCTGGGCGGCGGCTTCTTGGTTCAAGCTGAACCGCAGCATCATGGCTGCCGACAAAATAGTGGCCAGCGGGTTGGCGATGCCTTTGCCCGCAATGTCGGGGGCGCTACCGTGGCTGGGTTCGAACAGTCCTTGGTTTTTGCTGTTGAGTGAAGCTGAGGGCAGCATGCCGATCGAGCCTGTGAGCATGGACGCCTCGTCGCTCAAGATGTCACCAAACATATTGCCGGTAACCACCACGTCAAAACGCTTGGGCTCTTTCACCAATTGCATGGCGGCGTTATCCACGTACATGTGGTCAAGGGCGATGTCTGGGTACTCTTTGCCCACTTCTGTGACGACGTCTTTCCAGAATTGAAAGGTTTCCAATACGTTGGCTTTGTCTACGCTGGTGACGCGGCCTTCTTTGCCTGCGGCTTTGCGTTTACGCGCAGCTTGGAAAGCCACATGGGCAATGCGCTCGATCTCGGGCTTGGAATAGCGCATGGTGTCAAACGCTTCTTCGGCACCGGGGAAGTGGCCGTCGGTCGCGATTCGGCGGCCGCGCGGTTGGCCAAAGTAGATGTCACCAGTTAACTCGCGGATGATCAGGATGTCCAAGCCCGAAATCAGCTCAGGCTTCAAGCTGGATGCGTCCACCAATTGCTCGTAGCAAATCGCAGGGCGGAAGTTGGCGAACAAGCCCATGTTTTTGCGCAAACCCAAAATAGCCTGCTCGGGGCGCAAGGGGCGATCAAGCGTGTCATATTTCCAATCGCCCACCGCGCCAAACAAAACAGCGTCGGAGTCCATCGCCAGCTTGAGCGTGGCTTCGGGCAGAGGGTGGCCAAACGCGTCGTAGGCCGCGCCACCGACCAGGGCGGTTTCCATCTCGAATTTTAGATCTAGAAGGTTTAGGACTTTGACCGCTTCAGCGACGATTTCGGTGCCGATGCCATCACCAGGTAGGACTGCGATTTTCATTGGAGATTCCAGAGTTCTTTTATGCGTTTACGGCAGTGTGGGCCAGCCAGGGTTTGGTAGTCAGACGTTCGGCTTCAAAGGCTTTGATCTTGTCGGCGTGGCGCAAGGTCAGGCCAATATCGTCTAGGCCATTGATCAAGCAGTACTTGCGAAACGCTTGAACCTCAAAGGGAATTTCTTCGCCTTGTGCTCGTAAGATGACTTGGCGCTCTAAATCAATAGTGAGTTGGTAACCAGGAAAGGCCAAGACTTCATCAAACAACTTGGCCACCGTGGCCTCGGGCAATACGATAGGCAGCAAGCCGTTTTTGAAACAGTTATTGAAAAAGATGTCGGCAAAACTGGGCGCAATGACGGCGCGAAAGCCGTATTGGTCAATCGCCCAAGGCGCGTGTTCGCGTGACGAGCCACAGCCAAAGTTTTTGCGGGCTAAGAGCACCGACGCGCCCGTGTAGCGCGGCTGGTTCAGCACAAAGTCAGGGTTGGGCTTGCGGCTGGCGGGATCTTGGCCGGGTTCGCCGTGGTCGAGGTAGCGCCACTCGTCAAACAAGTTAGGACCAAAGCCGGTCTTGCGGATGGACTTTAAAAACTGCTTGGGGATGATGGCGTCGGTGTCGACGTTCTCGCGGTCCATGGGGGCCACGATGCCTTTGTGGAGGGTGAATTTCTGCATATTTTTATCCCTTAACTGGCCGGTTACGCGAACTTGCGCACGTCCACAAAGTGGCCGTGAATGGCGGCGGCCGCGGCCATGGCGGGGCTGACCAAGTGGGTGCGGCCACCGTTGCCTTGACGGCCTTCAAAGTTGCGGTTGCTGGTGGAGGCGCAGCGCTCGCCGGGCTCAAGTCGATCGGCGTTCATGGCCAAACACATCGAGCAGCCTGGCTCGCGCCATTCAAATCCAGCGGCTTTGAAAATCTCGTGCAAGCCTTCTGCTTCGGCTTGCGCTTTGACCAAGCCCGAGCCAGGCACCACCAAAGCGAGCTTGATGTTCTTGGCCACTTTTTGGCCGAGTTTTTTGACCACCGCGGCGGCTTCGCGCATATCTTCAATGCGGCTGTTGGTGCATGAGCCGATGAACACTTTGTCTACAAACAAGTCGTTGAGCGCTTTGCCAGGCTGCAAGTCCATGTAGGTCAAGGCGCGCTCAATCGCGCCGCGTTTGTTGGCGTCTTTTTCTTTGTCAGGGTCAGGAACGATGCCGTTGATGTCCAGCACCATTTCGGGCGAGGTGCCCCAGGTGACTTGCGGCAAGATGTCTTCGGCCTTGAGTTCCACCACCGCGTCAAACTTAGCATCCGCGTCAGATTGTAAGGTTTTCCAATACACCACGGCATGGTCCCACTCCACACCGGTGGGAGAAAGTAAACGGCCTTTGACGTAGTCGATCGTTTTTTCGTCTACTGCCACTAGCCCAGCCCGTGCGCCGCCCTCGATGGCCATGTTGCATACCGTCATGCGGCCCTCCATGCTGAGCGAACGAATCGCAGAGCCAGCAAACTCAATGGTGTAGCCCGTGCCGCCGGCGGTACCTATCTTGCCGATGATG
>JBAXOC010000054.1:0-8151 GCA_037133455.1 Comamonadaceae bacterium
CACCCGCCCCATCATCCAAGCCGTGTTGTCACCAAAGTAACGTGCCGCATAGCCGTGGGCTGCTTCATGCAAGGTGATAGAAAAAATCACCGGCAGCGCGTAAAGCGTGACGGTTTGAATCAGATGGGCAAAGTCCATAACGTAGTAGTTTTGTTTTACAAACCAAAACGGGCAGTATCGCCTGCCCCTTGGCGAAGCAGTTCGGGCTCACCGCTGGTGAGGTCGATGACGGTGGTGGGTTCTAGCGTACAAGCTCCTGCGTCAATGATGCCAGCGAGCTGGTGTTCAAATCGTTCGCGAATCGTATGGGCGTCGTTCAAGGCATCGGTTTCACCGGGGGGGATCAACGTGGTTGCCAGCAAGGGTGCTCCGTGAAGGGCGAGCAGGTCTTGCAAAGTGGTGTGGTCTGGAACCCGCAGCCCGATGGTTTTGCGAGACGGGTGGCTCAGTCGGCGTGGAACTTCTTTGCTCGCTTCAAGAATAAAAGTGTAGGGCCCAGGCGTTGCAGACTTAATCATCCGAAATTGGCTGTTATCAACACGCGCATAGTTGGCGAGTTCACTCAGGTCGCGGCACAGCAGGGTCAAGTGATGTTTGTCATCGACCCCGCGAATACGGCGCAGATTGTCGGCTGCTGCTTTATCGTCTAAGTGGCAAACCAGCGCGTAACTTGAATCTGTGGGTACGGCTAAAACGCCACCTTTTTCTAATAAAGCTACGGCTTGCTTTAACAAACGCGGGTGCGGGTTGTCTGGGTGAACTTCAAAAAATTGGGCCATGCCGTTGGTGTGGGTTCTTTGTCTTCGTTTACTGAATCCGCGAGGACAAAACTTCCCAAACGGGGGTGAGGTTCCCAGGCAAATAAGGCAAGGTTCCAAGTTCGGTGTGGCTCTCTGCTGGGCTGTGAAAGTCACTTCCGCGAGACGCGGCTAGGCCATATTCTTTGGCGACATCAGCGTAGATTACATATTCGGCGGTGGTGTGGCTGCCGGTAACCACTTCCACACCTTCGCCGCCGTGCCCTTTGAATTCGGTAAACAGTGCAAACTCTTCGTTGGCTGTAAATCCATAGCGCGCTGGGTGTGCAACGATCGCCATTCCGCCTGCGCCTGTGATCCACTGCACCGCATCTTTGAGTTGGGCCCAACGGTGTTCTACAAAGCCCGGTTTACCTTCGGTGAGGTATTTGCGAAAGACTTCATTGGTTTCTTTACACACTCCGGCTTCGACCAAGTGGCGGGCAAAGTGGGTGCGTGAAATCAATTCGTGATTACCAGCAAATTTCAAAGCGCCTTCGTACGCGCCATGAATCCCCACCCGGGCTAAGTCTTGCGCCATTTCCTTGGCCCGCTGGCCCCGCCCACCTCGGGTTTGCAGCAATCCTTGGCGAAGGGTTTCGTCCTCCGCGTCAAAACCAAGTCCAACGATGTGGACGGTTTTGTTAAGAAAGGTCACGGAAATTTCAACCCCAGTGAGGTAGCGCATGCCGTGCGATTTTGCAGCGGCAGCGGCCCGCGCTTGCCCGCCAATCTCGTCATGGTCGGTGAGAGACCACAACTCGACGCCATGGGTATGGGCCCGCTCGGCAATCGCTTCAGGGGTGAGTGTGCCGTCCGAAACAACGGAGTGGCAGTGGAGGTCGGCGTTCAGTATGGAAGTCACCGCCCTATTTTAAGGCTTGGCCTCTCAAAAATCAGCCTGGCATTGGAATGAGAGGGTTTCACCGCTCTGCGGGTGGGGAAACGACAGTGAACAGGCATGTAAAAGCAACCGGGGAGCAAGAGCTTGCACCTCGGGGGGCGCGTAAAGACTATCGCCTGCAATAGGGTGGCCTAAGGCTTGCAAATGGACGCGCAGCTGGTGGCTGCGGCCGGTCATCGGCTCGAGTTCGAGGCGACTTGTTTGCGTTTGAATTTCGTTGGCGATACAGCGCCAGCGCGTCACGCTGGGTTGCCCTTCAGGGTGGATGGTACGAAGGGGTCGATTGGGCCAGTCGACCAAAATAGGCAGGTCAATGGTTTGCCATTGCGCGTCGATGGGCAAAACACCTGCGACACAAGCCACATAGCGCTTTTCAATCAGACGGTTTTCAAACGCCGCATTGAGGCTGCGTTGGGCCGTTAGGCCTCGAGCCATGATCAATAGCCCAGAGGTCGCCATGTCGAGCCGGTGGACAACCAAGGCATCCGAAAATTGGGCCTGCACCCGCGCACTCAAGCAATCCTGCTTGTCTTCGCCTCGTCCGGGCACGCTTAGCAAGCCGGATGGTTTGTTCAGAACAAGGAGGGCTTCGTCTTTGTACAGCAGATCGAAGCTCATGGCTTGCGTATTTGATGCACTTCAAGCTCGGTAATGGGCGCCGCAGAGTTTCCCCAAGACGCACGAACGAAACTTAAAACGCTGGCGATGTCGGCATCTGTGAGTTGCAAAAGATAGGGTGGCATACCATAGGGGCGAGGGTTGGCCTGTGTACTTGGGGCAAAGCCGCCGTGCGAAACGCTTAGAACGGCGTTGTTCGGATGGGCCATGAGGAGCATGCGGTTACCTGCCAAAGCCGGGTAAGCGTTGGGGATACCTTCCCCTTGCTTTCCGTGGCATTGCACGCA
This sequence comes from Comamonadaceae bacterium, assembly GCA_037133455.1. Classification (GTDB taxonomy): domain Bacteria; phylum Pseudomonadota; class Gammaproteobacteria; order Burkholderiales; family Burkholderiaceae_C; genus Allorhodoferax. Next base: position 2,607 of record JBAXOC010000054.1, read on the forward strand.
GTGTTGGTCATAAATTTTTGCACCCTGAAGCGAGACTGAAGTTGTCAATTCAGCAGGTTGGTTGCGTGGGGAAGGTGGCTCAAGGCTTGCGAGGGACTGGAGATACAAGGCAATGGCGCGGGCATCAGATTCGCGCAGGTATTGGCTACTTTGGAGAACCACTTCAGCCATCGGGCCGCTGACAAAACTCAGCCCTTGTCTATCGGAGCCGGTGAGCAGCAAGGACGCAGTGTCGTCGATTGAGCGCGGTCCTGCTTCATCGGTGTTGGTTAATGAAGGTGCGTACCACGCCTTTCCTGGCAGAACCGCGCCTGCCAAAGTTTGATGAGAGATCAAGCCTCCCAAAGCATTGCGCGTTCCGTGACACTGTGTGCAGTGTCCTAGTCCATGCACCAAATACGCTCCCCGAATCAACGCTGGGTTTTCATTGGTTTGAATTGCGACAGGTAGATTTTCTCCTGGAGAAAAATACAAGGTACGCCATACAGCCAAGGCGGGCTGGGTATGGAAAGGCCACTGAATAGGAGAGGGCGCATTGGCTTGGCTAGAGGGCTTTTGGGCTTGGAGGTAGGAGAAAATTGCGTCGGTGTCTTCGCGGCTGAGGTGCGTAAAGCTGGTAAATGGAAAAGCGGGGGAGAGTCTGCGCCCGTCTTTGCTTTTGCCGTGGTGCATGGCCCGCCAAAAATCGTCAGCAGTCCACCGCCCAATGCCTTGGGTGGGGTCGGGCGTGATATTGGTCGACAACACAGCGCCAAAAGGTGTGTCAACCGGTCGCCCACCGGCAAAGGGTTCCCCCCCATTGACGGTATGGCACGCGGCGCAGTTGCCAATACGCGTCAGGTATTTGCCATTTTCAAACAAGGATGTTGGATTGGTTTTGGCAGTTGTTGAGCTGGTAGCCCTTGCGCCGTTAGACGTATCGCGGTATTCGTTCAAAAAGTCTGCCAATACAAAAACCCACAGTGCCAATAGCACGAGGCTCAGAGAAATAGCTTGTATTGCGCGAATCCAAAAGCGTGGCAGCTTCACGGCGTACTCCCGCATGCAATAGGGGTTCCGTCTGGGATCGATGGCCGTGAGTTGGCCGGATGGCTCGGGTTAGGAACGCTTTGGCTGGACAGCCACGTGGTCACCGCATTTACATCGGCATCGCTGAGTCGCTTAGCAATTTGTGCCATGCAGTCTGGCGCGTGGGCTTTTCTTTGACCGGTTTGCCAGCTGCCGAGTTGCGCATTGAGATAGTCACGCGGCAAGCCGACAAGCCCCGGCGTGAAGGGCGCAACACCCGTAAGCGCCATCCCATGGCATTGGACGCACGCAGGAATTTGCAACGCCTTATCGCCGCTTTGGGCTATGGTTTTGCCACGCATCATCAGCGCAGCTGTGGCGGCTGTTACTGCGGGCGCAGGGTAGGGAATATCAAGCTTTGAAAAATACTGGGAAATTTCAGCCAAGTAGGCATCATCCAAGGGCGCTAATAGATGTTGCATGGGTGCATATTGACGCCGCCCCGCTTTGAAGTTGTGCAACTGGTTGAGCAAATACCCTGCAGGTTTTCCCGCTAAGCGCGGGTAATACCCGTCTGGCCCCGATTTTCCTTGGGGCCCGTGGCACAGCGTACAGGCCAATGTACGTTGGGCCATGGAGTCTTCAAAGGGAGCTGCCAGCGCCAGAGATGAAACAAGCCCGAGTGCTAGGGCGATACGCACAAAAAACATGTGCGTAAGCTTACCTCTAAATAGGGCTTAACTCACCCAAACCACCGGCTTCCCACTTTGGGCCCATTCGGCAAAGTGGGGTGCATATTCTTCATCGATGCGGTTGCGTTTGACTTTGAAGGTCGGGGTGACGAATCCATTTTCAGGGGTCCAAGGCGTGCTAACAACGGCGAGATAGTCCATGCGCTCATGGTGATCGCGCTGTTGGTTGATGGCTTGAAGGTGTGCTTCTAAGGATCGGGTCAAGGCTGCTTTAGCTGCTGGGTCTTGAATCCGTTGAACGGCTTCTTGTGACAGCATGACGATGGCCAAGGGCTGCGCTAAGTTTGCACCGGTCACTGCACTCGCTTCAATATCTTGGTGCATTACCAACAAATCTTCCAGTGGGGCTGGAGCAACGTACTTTCCTTTGCTGGTTTTGAAGATGTCTTTGACGCGCCCAGTAATGCTTAAATTTCCTTGGGCATCCGTGTGGCCTTTGTCACCGGTGCGAAGCCAGCCATCGGCGGTCATCGTTTGCGCTGTTTGTTCCGGGCTTTTAAAGTAGCCTTGCATGAGCGCAGGACAGCGCATTTGTATTTCTCCCGTCTCTGGATCGATTCGGCTTTCCACTTCGTCGTAGGGTAAACCGACCGAGCCGATTTGCGGCGAGCCTGGCAACGTAGAGTGGGACACGCCACAGTTTTCAGTCATGCCGTACACCTCGATCAAGTCTAACCCTAGGCTTCGAAAAAACGACAGGACATCGGCAGGCATCGGGGCCGCGCCCCCAGCGGCAAGGCGGCATTGGTCCAATCCCAAACCTTTCAAAATTTTCTTTCTCACCAGTCCGCCTATCAAGGGAATCGACAAAAGGGTTTTGAGTTTTTTCTCCGGCATTTTCTCGAATACGCCCTGTTGGAACTTGACCCATAAACGGGGCACAGAGAAAAAGATGGTGGGTCGGGCGCGTTGCAAGTCTTGCAGAAAAGTATCTAAAGCCTCGGCAAAAAAGATGTGTCCACCAAAGCGCAAACAGGCTTGCTCTACCAGCATGCGTTCGGCAACGTGCGCCAAAGGGAGGTAGGAGATGTAGCGATCGTTGCTATTGACATGGATACGCTGGGTTGCGCTGCTCAAACCCCAGGCGATAGCGCCGAAAGTTTGGACGACGCCTTTGGGGTTGCCAGTGGTTCCAGAGGTGTAAATGATGGTGCAGACACTATCGGCTTGCGTGCTTGGTGTGCCTTGTAGAGGGCTGTTCTGCCGAACCAAATCTTCCCAATGCACACCAGGAATCCCTTGGGGCGCCAAAGGCAGGGGGATCAATGGAACATCGCTAGGTACGCTTTTCAAACTAGAAGAGTCATCCATCTTGCCAACGAAACAGGCGCGGGCATCGCTGTGATCAAGGATGTAGCGCAAAGCCTCGCCGTTGAAGGTGGGGTAGATCGGGACGGACACATGGCCTGCCATCAAAATTGCCAGATCGGCCAAGATCCAGTGGGCACTGTTTTTTCCCAAAATCGCAACGCGGCTGCCTTGGGGCCAGCCTTGGCTTTGAAGCCATGCGGCCATGGAGCGAACTTGTGAGCCCGCTTCAGCCCAAGTGATGTCAACCACTGCGCCCGCACCCAGCGGTTGGGTCAAGAACACGCCGCGGGGATTTTGGCTTTCCCAGTGGCAGAGCCGTTGGACTGGAAAGTCGGAAACTTGAACGTTGATTTTTGGATGGTTTGTCATAGTTTATTTATGCAAAATAGGATCTCATTGTGCCTAAGAAACTTGGCGAAATGCAAGAGGATTGACCCTAGTCATGGGCCGCAAGAATGGCCTTTCCAATGCTGCGACAATTAGGCATCTTTCCTCTATTTTTCTGATCCATCCATGTCAAGTACTTCCGTGTTTCCTGTTCGTCTCGCAACCGTGCGAGATGCCAAAGCCATTGCGGCACTGCATAACGCCACTGTCAAAGAAGCCTTTAAGGGTATGTTGGGCGATGTGGATGTGCCCATCATGGCGTTGGATAAACGCCAGGCCTATTGGCGCGAGGCAGTTGAATATGCAGAACCCCAAGTCCAGGTGGCACTCCACGGAGAGCGCATCGTGGGCTTTATCGGTTACGACCGCAGCCGCGATGACGGCAGCAAGCAAACCATGGGAGAAATTTGGGCGGTCTACGTTGATGCAGATTTCTTAGGGCTTGGCGTAGGCTTGTCTTTGTGGGACAGCGCACGTGAAGGTTTGATTGAAGAGGGCTGCACGGATGTGAGTATTTGGCTGCCGATTGCTAACGAGCGAGCGATGCGGTTCTTTGAACTCGCGGGCTTCAAGCGCGAAATGCCAAGCGCTAAAACTGTCGCTATTGGCGGCGCCAAGATTGAGGAAATGCGCCTAAAACGCGCACTGGCCTAAATCTTCGGTCTAGGTTTTCTGAACGACGACGCTGCCAATTGAATAGCCCGCGCCAAAAGAGCATATTACGCCCACTTGGCCGCTTGTGAAGTCGGCTTTGTTACGGTGAAACGCGATGATAGAACCCGCCGACGCAGTGTTGGCAAATTCATCCAATATCACCGGAGCCTCGTCGAGGGTGGCATCGCGGCCCAAGAGTTTGCGGGTAATAAATTGGTTCATGGACAAGTTGGCTTGGTGCAGCCAGAACCGCCGTATTTCCAGCGGGGTATGTCCTAGACTTTGAAGGTGGCTTTCAATGTGGTCGGCGGCCATCGGACACACCTCTTTAAAAACTTTGCGCCCTTCTTGGCGAAAAAGTTGGTCTCGCTCATCAGGATCGCGGTCTTCAGCGCGGGACATGAATCCTTGGTTGTTACGGATATTGTTTGAAAACGTGCTTAACAGCCGGGTGCCTAATATTTCAAACGCCCCCGCAGGTGCCAAGTCCAAGCGTTCCACCAAGATAGCGGTGCAGACGTCGCCAAAAATAAAGTGGCAATCGCGGTCTTTCCAAGCCAAATGCGCTGAGGTTATTTCTGGGTTAACGACCAAAATGGCGCGGGCTTGGCCTGTGCGAATCGCGTTTACAGCCAACTCCAGCGCAAAGGTCGCAGACGAGCAGGCCACGTTCATATCAAACGCATAGCCTTCAATACCCAATGCTGTTTGAATTTCAACCCCCATGGCGGGATAAGGGCGTTGCATATTGGCAGCTGCGCAGATCAATCCATCCACGTCGGCGGCGGTTTTGCCGGCTGCATCGAGGGCCGCTTGGGCCGCTTTTACGCCAATTTCCGCCATCATGGAGATTTCATTGTCCGGTCTGGGCGTGAATTGGGGACGCATGCGTGTGGGGTCTAAAACCCCCACTTTGTCCATCACATACCTGCGCTGGATACCTGAGGCTTTTTCGATGAACTCGACATTGGAGTCTGTCAGCGCAGTAAGCGTTCCTGCTGCAATTTCTTTGGCATTTTTGGTGTTTTCTAGGGCCGCATATTGGTTGTAGGCCTCCACCAGTTCGGCATTGGTAATCACTTCAGGAGGCGTAAATAAGCCTGTACTGCTGATGGCGACACGGTGCATAAGTTCTATCTCTTTAGGGTTGCAATGTTCGGCTGATTATCTCCGTATGCCCAAAGGGTTTTAAAAGGAGGTTTGGCTACAGCGACAATGCGGTATTCAATGCCATTTAACCCAAGCAGTTTTTGATGAGTCAGCGCAACCAATCCCCAATTAATCCCTCACTAGCCGCTGGTCTTGCAATGGGGATGTTGGGTGCTATCGCGTTCAGCGGCAAGGCCATTATTGTCAAACTGGCCTACCAACACGGCGTAGATGCCATCACATTTTTAATGCTGCGGATGCTTTTGGCGCTTCCATTTTTTGTG
>JBAXOC010000055.1:0-8148 GCA_037133455.1 Comamonadaceae bacterium
GCAAACATCGCGCTGCGATTCGCTTCCGCAACCATTCGCCATTCATTGAGACCGAGTGCTTCCTTAGCTTGCGCCCAGAGCAGCCCCGAGCGTTCAACGATTTTTCGCAAGTCTGTGTCGCTTCCAGCGTCAAGCCCCTCAGCCCACACCCCTTGCATAAACGACAGCACATAGCTTTCGCCTTTGCTTTGCGCCAAGGCCATGGGCATGAGCGCGAGTCCGCGCTCAGTAGGTTTTCCTACGGGATCATTCAAACGGCCAAAAGGAATGCCACGCATGCGGGCTTCTCGGGCAGTGTCAAAGACGATGTACATGCGTTTTTCACGGGGGACGGGCAGCCCGCGCATCACCATGGGCAAAACGTAGCGCAGGTTCACCTGTGCGCCCGTGCGGCGCGCGAGTTCAAAGACCCGGGGGGCAACGATGGCGGAATAGGGGCTGCGAAAGGAGAAAAAGAAATCAATCGCCGGTGGATTGGTTAAAGCAACTGCGTTTTGAAGGTCTTCACCAGGAGCGAAAAGAAAAGGCGCAGCGTCTTGCTGAAATTGCGGAGTTTGAAGCCCCAAAGTTTGCAAGCGTTTTTCGAGGTGGTGTAGGCGGTCAACCCCCCAATACCACTCTCCGCCAAACCATAGCGTCGCACCCAGGTAGTGCCCTAGGCGCTTGCGCAACTTGTCCGCTTGTTCTCGTGTTTCATGGGGGTTGCTTGCGCGCAAGGGCGACGCGTTCGAACCATCAATGCCGTAGTGTTGCGCCAAGCGGGCTGCATCGCGCTGGCTGTAGGCTTCAAGTAAAGCGCGCTCTGGCGCAGCAGCGTCGCTGGGTGCGCTAACGCAATGGATCTCCATTTGTACTTTGTACCGCGCTTGAAACTGCGGCAATACGGACGCCAATAACTGGCTATACGGATCGTCTTCTTGGTGAAAAAAATGAACCACCTGTGCTTCTTTGCGAGCGGCCCTGCGGGCCTCAAAGCGGCGGCGCTTGGACTCTAAACGTGCAGGCGACAGCAAGTACTGCATGACTCTCGGAGTCAGCCAAGTTTTAAGTGACATGGTTTAAGTGCTTTATGAATGGCTCTCGGTGAGCCCATAGCGCGCAATGAGGGTGGCGCGACTTTGCGGATCGATATTGATGTTTGCGGTATCGCGACCCACGCTGGCGAGCAAGCGCGGGTCCATGACCGCCCGCCATAGTGGCGGGATATAAGCGACCAAAAACATGGCGAAGTAGCCACTGGGCAAGGTTGGCAAGTTGTCAAAGTGGCGCAGCGACTGGTAACGGCGCAGGGGGTGGGCATGGTGGTCGGAATGGCGCTGCAAGTGAAACAAAATCCAATTTGAAAAAATATGGTTGCTGTTCCAAGAGTGGTGGGGCTGACACGCCTCGTATTTTCCGGGAGCGCGTTGACCTCTGAGTAAACCGTAATGCTCAATGTAGTTGGCCGAGGTCAGTTGAAAATTAGCCCAAAACGACGCGACAACTAAAAATGGCAATACGTTCCAATCCAACCACGCCACCAAGCCCGACCACAAAGCCAGGGTCAATAGCGCCGGTTGGATGATTTCGTTGTGGAGTGAGAAAACGGGCAAACCTGCTTTCTGTAAACGGGATTTTTCAAGCTCCCATGCGCGAAACCAGGCGCCTGGCATTTCCCGAAGAACAAAGCGGTAGATGGACTCACCCATACGTGAAGACGCCGGGTCAGCCGGTGTTGCCGCATCGCGGTGGTGACCTCGGTTGTGTTCAATAAAAAAGTGGCCGTAGCCGGAGGGGGCTAAAACTATTTTTGCCAACCATTTTTCAAGCTGGGTATTCTTGTGCCCGAGTTCATGGCCTAAGTTAATACAAAAGCCACCCACTGAGCCGCTGATCAGTACCATCGCAAACATCGCGTGCAAAGGTAAGTCAAAGCGTGAAACAAACCAAGCGCTAAAAATAAACGCAGCCCATAACACGGGCGCAAGCAAATAGGTAACCCAGCGGTAATACAGATCGGCGTCAAGCGCAGGCACTGCCGATTCAGGTGGATTACTCTGATCTTCTCCGAGTATGCGATCCAACAAAGGCACGATCGTATAAAAGAAAACCACTGGAAGCCAAAGCATCCATGCCTCTCCGGAGTTAAGCATCAAAGCCGGCCCGATCAATACGGTGGTGGGAATAAGCAGGGACAACAACCACGCATAGCGTTTGTGGTCGCGGTAGGGTTCGGCGTGCAGGTTTGCGGTGGTCATGGGCGGGTCCGCTCAATAGGCATCTTGATGAAACGAAACCTATTGTGCAGCGCCTATGCAGGACTGTTTTACGGGTTTACCCGCAGAGGGTCACGCCAGTGACTGCGCGAGCCAGTTGCAAAGTTCGCTGTCAGGCGAGTCGAACCCCGCAATCACCGTAAAGTGATCCGCGCCGTCAATGCCTTTTAAAGTCGAATGATTGCCTTGGGCGCTCCATGCTGCGTGAAATAACTGCGACTGGCGAGAAAACTCGGTGGTCTCTGCGCCGCCCCAGGTGATCCATGTGGGCGTTTTGTTGGGGCGCACCAAAAAGGCAGGGGAGTTTCTTTGGATGGTGCCAACATCGAGTTGAATCAGGGGTTGCAAATAACTGTAGCGCAGGGGTGCGAGGTCGTACAAACCGCTGATGCAAAGCGCCGCTTTCAGCGGGTCTTGGGGTAGGCCGTAGTCGCGGGCCCATTCGGTTTGCAAACACATGGCTGTTAAATGCCCACCCGCCGAATGTCCGCCCACAGCGACGCGTTGTGGGTCGCCCCCGTGGTAAGCAATATTGCGCAAAGTCCAAGCCACGGCAGCGCGAACTTGGCGGGTAATTTCATCGAGCGTGACATGCGGGCATAAATCGTAATTCACCACGACGGTCGTGATGCCGCGCTGGTGCAGACCCAAGGCAACGCTACTGAATTCTTTGCTTGAGAGTGCGCGCCAATAGCCGCCATGAATAAATACAAAGACCGGGGCGTTGGGCTGGTCTGCCGGAAAAATATCCAAAGTCTCGTGAACGGTTGGCCCATAGGGAACGTCCAGCACATGGCGCAAGGTAGAGCGCGCTATCGCACTTTGCGCTACAAAGTGTTTGCCCGGCGCGCTAGGATCGCTTAACGCGATAGAAGGGTTGTACTGGGCATCGATTTGCGATTGTTCAGTGAAATCGCGGTACAGCGGACGCTTGGCAGAGGTGGACATGGGACAGTGCTCCTGAATAATGCCCTTACATCATACGAACTTTGACCGACTTTCCTTTGATGCGACCCGCATTGAGTTTGGCACAGGCCGCGCTGGCAATGTGTCGATCCACCGCCACAAAGGTACAAAATTCAGTCACTTGAATTTTTCCGATTTGCTCTCGCGTGTAGGCTGGTCCACCTTCGTCATTGGTTAGCGCACCCAAGACATCACCCGGGCGAATTTTTTCTTTTCTTCCGCCCAGTATTTGCAAGCTCACCATGGGCGCGAGCAAGGGATCGGTGCTGGCGGGGGTGAGCGTTTCTAGGCCAAACCAGGTGCTTGAAAAATGCTGGTACTGCTCAATTTTTCCAACCGCACCCATGTCGTTCATGCTCGCCAAGCTCAGCGCCAAACCAGACGCGCCGGCGCGACCGGTTCGACCCACGCGGTGTACATGGACCTCAGGATCAGGCGTGATATCCACGTTGATCACAGCTTCGAGTTGGTTGATATCAAGCCCCCGTGAGGCAACATCCGTGGCAACCAGAACCGAGCAACTGCGATTTGAAAATTGCGCGAGTACTTGGTCACGTTCACGTTGTTCGAGTTCTCCGTACAGCGCCAGTGCGTTAAAACCTTGTTGTTGCAGTAAGTCCACCAGGTCTTTGCACTGTTGTTTGGTATTGCAAAACGCCAACGTACTGACAGGTCGAAAATGCACCAACAACTTGCCAACGGTTTCCAAACGGTTGGCGCGGGTGACTTCATAAAAGCGCTGCTCAATTTGGCTTTGGGCTTGGGGCGCTTCGATCTTGATTTGCTGCGGAGTCCGCATGAATTGGCGCGCTAGCTTCTCTATCCCCTCAGGATAGGTGGCTGAGAACAACAAGGTTTGGCGCTCGTTGGGTGTTTGTTTGACGACCTTGGCAATGTCGTCAAAAAATCCCATGTCCAACATCCGATCGGCTTCGTCTAGCACCAATGTATTTAAGCCATCGAGCACCAAGTAGCCTCGCTCCAGATGGTCCATGATGCGCCCGGGGGTTCCCACCACAATGTGAGCCCCGTTCTCGAGCGAAGCGCGTTGGCCGCGCAAAGCGATACCACCGCACAAGGTCACCACCTTGATGTTGTCTTGGGCCCGCGCCAAGCGGCGAATTTCCACCGTCACTTGGTCGGCCAATTCGCGGGTAGGGCACATCACCATGGCTTGCACTGAAAACCAACGTGGGTTGAGTTTGGCCAAAAGCGCCAACGCAAAGGCGGCGGTTTTCCCGCTGCCGGTTTTGGCTTGGGCGATCAGGTCGGTACCCGCCAGCGCTACGGGCAGACTGGCGGCCTGAATCGGCGTCATCTCCAAATAGCCTAACTGCTCCAAATTGGCCAAGGTCGCCGGGGCCAATGCCAGCGTTGCAAACGCGTTGGTTTTTAAAGTCATTTGCCGTTAATGGCAAGCAACTCCACCTCGAACAAAATCGTCGCGTTGGGCGGTATGGCGCTGCCTGCGCCACGCGCTCCGTAGGCAATTGACGCTGGGCAGGTGAGCTTGGCTTTACCGCCGACCTTCATGCGCTGCACGCCTTCGGTCCAACAGGCAATCACGCCGCTTAAAGGAAACTCAATGGCTTCATTGCGTTTGTAAGAGCTGTCAAATTCACGGCCATCGGGAAAGGTGCCGCGGTAGTGCACCTTCACGGTGTCAGTGGCTTTGGGGCTAGCGCCTGTGCCGTCTTTGAGTGAGCGGTAAACCAAGCCACTGGGCGTCACCACGGCGCCGGCTTCTTTGGCCGCCGCTTGGGTGACAGCGTCAGCCGCCCAGCCGGGTGAGGCACTGGCCAAGAATGCTGAAAGGGCGAGAGTCAAACCGATTTTTTTCATAGGAATCCTTAAACTAACAAAGCGTTCACGCGCTTGACGTAAGCGGCCGGGTCGGCAGGCATGCCCCCTTCGGCAAGCAAGGCCTGGTCAAACAAAATGTGCGCCAGGTCATGGAAGTGCACCGAGCCGTCGAGTTTTTTAACCAGCGCGTGCTCGGCATTGACTTCTAAAACAGGCTTCACTTCAGGCGCCGCTTGTCCTGCTTGTTTGAGCATACGCGCCAACTGCGTGCTCATGCCGTGGTCTTGCACCACCAAACAGGCGGGGCTATCTACCAAGCGGGTGGTTACGCGAACATCTTCAGCCTTGTCTTTAAGCGCCTCTTTAAGTTTAGCCAGCAGGGGTTTGAAAGTTTCTGCGGCTTCTTCTGCGGCTTTCTTTTCGGTATCGTCTTGCAAGCTACCCAAATCGACGGCCCCTTTGGCAACGCTTTGCATGGGCGTGCCGTCAAAGTCTTGCAGGTAATTGAGCGCCCACTCATCGACGCGGTCCGTCATCAAAAGTACTTCAATGCCCTTTTTCTTGAACACTTCCAGCTGGGGGCTGTTTTTAGCTGCAGCCAAGGTGTCTGCGGTGATGTAGTAAATGGCCTCTTGGCCTTCTTTCATCCGCGTTTTGTAATCCGCAAGGGAGATGCTTGCGGTATCTGTACTTGTGCTGGCAAAGCGCAAAAGTTTGGCAAGTCGGTCTTTGTTGGCAAAGTCTTCGCCCAAACCTTCTTTAAGGACTGCGCCAAATTCTGCATAAAACTTCGTGTATTTACCGATCTGCGCTTTGTCTTGTTCGGAGACCACATCGGTCACGCCATCGGCTGAGGCTTCCGGGGCGATGTCGTGTTTAGCCAAGTCTTCGAGCATGCCTAAAACGCGTTTGGTACAGCCCTCGCGAATGGCTTTGACATCGCGGCTTTCTTGTAGCAATTCGCGGCTGACGTTGAGCGGCAAATCAGCAGAATCCACCACGCCTTTGACAAAGCGCAGGTAGGTGGGGAGCAAGGCTTCGGCGTCATCCATGATGAACACGCGTTTGACATACAACTTGATGCCCGCAGTTTTTTCGCGGTTGTACAAATCCATGGGCGCTTTGCCGGGAATGTAGAGCAGTTGGGTGTATTCGGTGCTTCCCTCCACGCGGTTGTGCGTATGGGCCAAGGGCGCTTCAAAATCATGGCTGATTTGTTTGTAGAAGTCGTCGTATTGCTCTTGGCTAATGTCTTTCTTAGCACGCGCCCAAATGGCGTTGGCTTTGTTGACCGTTTCCCAGTCGCCGGTTTTAACCATAGCGCCCGGTTGGCGGCCGCCGCTCTCGTCGCTGGGGTTAATCAGTTCGCCATCTTTCCATTCTTCCTTTTCCATCAAGATGGGAAGGCTGATGTGGTCCGAGTATTTATTAATAATGCCTTTCACTTTCCAAGCGTTGGCATAGTCTTGCGCGTCTTCGCGCAGGTGCAAGGTCACGCTGGTTCCGCGTTGTTCGCGAGAAATCGCTTCGACTTCAAACGCGCCTCCACTGGCACCGCCATCGCTGACCCAACGCACGCCTTGTGCCACCGGCAATCCCGCCCGGCGCGATTCCACGGTGATTTTGTCGGCCACGATAAAGCCAGAATAAAAGCCAACGCCAAATTGGCCAATGAGTTGCGAGTCGGCTTTTTGGTCGCCGCTGAGCTTGGAGACAAAGTCTTTGGTGCCACTCTTAGCGATGGTGCCTAGGTTGTCGATCGCTTCTTGTTCGGAAAGTCCAATGCCGTTGTCGGTAATGGTTAGGGTTTTGGCGTCTTTATCAAAAGTCACTTTGACTTTTAACTCCGCGTCGCTTTCCAACAAATCGGGTGCGTTGATCGCTTCAAAGCGCAGTTTGTCGCAGGCGTCAGATGCGTTAGAAATTAACTCACGCAGAAAAATCTCTTTGTTGGAATAGAGCGAGTGGGTAACGAGGTGCAGGAGTTGCGCAACTTCGGCTTGAAAATTAAGGGTTTGCTTGGTCATAAAAAGTGCGGTTTATAAAGTAAAAAACGAGTCAGTCGCAGTGTGTGGGAAAACATTGGCCCCCAAAGATATGGGGGCGGGGGAGGAAATTTCAAGGCGTTAAAAACGCTCGTGGGGTGCGAGGTAACGCCACTGGCCGACGGGTAAATTTCCCAGCATGACTTTGCCAATACGCACACGCTTTAAGCCGACGACTTTCAGGCCAACTTGCTCACACATGCGGCGGATTTGGCGTTTTTTTCCTTCATGCAAAACAAAGCGCAGTTGCTCCGGATTTTGCCATTCAACCTTGGCATGCTTTAAGGCCTGACCATCCAAACTCAGCCCATGGCGCAAGAGCTGGAGTTTTTCAGCAGGAAACACCGCTTGCACATCGGCGCTGATGGGGTCATCGTCGTCAATGCGGCTCAGTTGGGTTGGGGCCGCAGGCTTTTGCAAGGGTCGCCCGGGATAGGTTGCCGCGGCGGATGTGGCTGCGGCAGTGTTGAGTACGCCCGTGTAAATCACACGCACCAAATATTCTTTTTCCATCACCGCGTCTTCGCCAATCAATTGGCGGGCGACACGGCCATCTTGGGTAAGAACCAAAAGACCAGTCGAATCAATGTCTAAGCGCCCTGCTGGAACCAGGCTTTTGAGTTGGCTGCCGTGAAAGAAAAAGCGCGCATTGTCTTCAGCCCAGCGGTTTTCGGGCTGTACCAAGGTGATGGCGGGCTCGTGGCCGTCTTCGGCTTGGCCGCTGACTAACCCCAAAGGCTTGTTGATCAGCACGGTCACCAAATTGGCTTGTTGGCCTTTGGCGAGTTTGTCGATCTCAATTTTGACATCGGGCGCGACTTGCATGCCCATTTCAGCCACGCGACCATTGACCTTGACCCAGCCCTTGGCAATCCAGTCATCGGCTTCCCGCCGTGAGGCTAGCCCCAACTCAGCCATGCGTTTATTTAAGCGCAGCGTTCCATTGGCCCCAAGGGCTGCGGTGTTGGTTTGTCCTTGAGGAATGGGAGCGCGTTGCGGTGGGGGAGCAGCCCGTCGGAAGGAGGTTTGAACTGTAGCGGGCGCTTCGGTTTTTTTGGAGTCAATCATGGGCTACAGAG
>JBAXOC010000056.1:0-8096 GCA_037133455.1 Comamonadaceae bacterium
CTCGCTTTAAGCCAAGCAAAGTGGGCTTGTTGGGCGCAGGAATGATGGGCGCTGGGATTGCTTATGTACAAGCCAACAAAGGCATACAGACCGTTTTAAAAGACGTGAGCCAAGACAAAGCCGATGCGGGTAAAGCCTACAGCGCCAAACTCACCCAAGCGCAGGTAGACAAAGGCCGCATGAGTGCAGACGGCCAAACCCAAGTTCTTTCTTTGATTCATGCCACCGCAGATGTCAAAGACCTGCAAGACTGCGACTTGATCATTGAAGCGGTTTTTGAAAACCGTGAACTGAAAGCGAAAGTCACCCAAGAGGCGGAGCCACTCCTCAAAGCGGGGGGCTTTTTTGCATCCAATACATCGACCCTGCCGATCAGCGGACTGGCCAAAGCCAGCCATGCGCCCAACAGCTTTGTTGGCATTCATTTTTTCAGCCCGGTTGACAAAATGAAATTGGTTGAAATCATCCGTGGACAACGCACTGATGACGACACGGTAGCCAAGGCCTTTGATTACGTGCAGTCGATTGGAAAAATTCCGATTGTGGTGAACGACTCGCGTGGGTTTTTTACCAGCCGGGTATTTGGTACCTTTGTGATGGAGGGCGCGGCCATGCTGGGCGAAGGAATCCCTGCGGCTGCGATTGAAAACGCAGGAATGCAGTGCGGTATGCCCGTCGGCCCGTTGGCTGTTCTGGATGAAACGGCGCTGAGCTTAAGCGTGCATGTGATGGAACAAACCATGGCCGACATGCAAGCTGAAGGAAAAACCTATACCCCGACCCCAGGCGAAGCATTGGTGGCCGAGATGGTTAAAAAGCACCAACGTTCCGGCCGCGCCGCTGGCGCTGGCTTTTACGACTACCCCACTGAAAAAGGCGCCAAGAAACACCTTTGGAGCGGGCTCAAAGGCTTGTATGAAAAAGAGCAGGCTTGGGATATTCAAGACCTCAAAGACCGTTTGCTTTACCGCCAAGCAGTTGAGACAGCCCGCTGTCTCAGCGAAAACGTGCTGACCTCGGTTCACGATGCCAATATCGGATCTATCTTTGGTATTGGCTTTCCAGCGTGGACCGGGGGCGCCATGCAGTTCATCTACGGTATGGGCATGGATGTGTTTGAAACGCGGTGTGCTGCGCTGGCAAAAAAATATGGCGCTGGCTTTGTCTTAAGCGATGCGGTGAAAGCCAGTATTCGTAAGTTCGAACCCGTGTATTGACACAGAGGCGACTGAAAAAATCCAAATCCATACACAAGTGTCTGTAATAATCAAGACCACAACTTGAACTTGGAGAAGCGGCCTATGCGACACACAAAAACCTGGGTACTGGGATTCATCGGACTGGCCTTGGTCTTAGCCGGTCTGGTTTGGGCGTTTCAACGCGAAGTCGCCACAGCGCTGATGAAGCGCGTGGCCCATACGCAAGTTGGGCGCAACGCGGTCGGCAATTTGCCTGACGGTTTGCATTTGGCGTTGTGTGGAACCGGTTCACCGTTTCCAGACCCTTCCCGTGCCGGCCCCTGCTCAGCCATCATCGCAGGCAAGCGCATTTTTCTAGTGGATGCGGGCGAAGGCGCGGCAAAAAACTTAGGCTATATGGGCATTCCCGGCGGCCAGGTTGAGGCGCTTTTCTTGACCCACTTTCACTCCGACCATATCGATGGCCTGAGTCCCATCATGCTCCAGCACTGGGGACTGGGAACAGCGACCACACCACTCCCCATCTATGGACCCACTGGCGTAGAAAAAGTCGTGGATGGTTTTCGTTCTGCCTATGTTCTAGACTTTGGATACCGCGTCTCCCACCACAGTGAAAAAATCCTTCCCTCGGGCGGCAGCGGCGGCAAAGCGTTTCCCTTCGCGCTGCCCCCCGTTGGTCAGGGAGATTCGGTGGTCATACTCGACGACAAGGGGCTGAAAGTCACGGCCTTTCGTGTTAATCACGCACCGGTAGAACCTGCGGTCGGTTATCGCTTTGATTACCAAGGTCGCTCGGTGGTTATTACCGGGGACACGATCAAAACACCGTCGGTTGTCACCGTGGCCCAAGGGGCCGATATTTTGTTGCACGAAGCCTTGCAACCCAAATTGGTCAATATCTTAGAGGGCGAATTTAACGGCAAGGGCATGCCCAATATGGGCCACGTGATGCGCGATATTTTGACTTACCACACCACGCCCGAAGAAGCCGCCCAACAAGCCAGCGCAGCGCAAGTCAAACAACTGGTGTTTAACCATATCGTTCCTCCAATGCCTTTTGCATTTGCCTATCCTGCGTTCGTTGGTGACGCTGCAAAGTTTTTCAAAGGGCCGATGACTGTAGGAGAAGACGGTATGCTGTTTAGCCTTCCTGCCAACTCCACTGAAATCATTAAAAAGCGCTTGAACTAAGCGCCATTTTCACCATAACCGCTAACCCCAACCGCACACTCCAACTTTTCACCCCATGTTGATTACTTTTTTTAAAGCCAATTTGATTGGTGCTTACGCCTTAGCCTTGGCATCTTTGTTCGTGGTGTTACCGATGGAAGCCGGGCCGGTGGTTCAACGCCTGGCGCTGGCAATATTGGCTGTCCATGCACTCGAATGTTTAGTCGCTTTCAAATACATCAAGTCCTACGCCGGCTCGGTTTATCTGAGTTTTGTCTTGGCGATGTTGTACGGTTTGCTGCATTGGATGCCCTTGGCTAAAGCGTATCGTCTCAACCAAGCGGAAAAAGCAGGGCTTTAACCATGCCAAACCAAGCCCACTGGAGCGCTCGCGCCAAACGCATTGGTATTGCCGCGTTGCTTTACCTCGGTGCAGTCGCCATGGGCCTTGGCTCTGCCTATTGGGTACTTAAAAAAGCCGCATGGATGAATCCCTCGGTAGAAGTTGGGGCATGGCGTGCGAATATGCATGCAGGCAGCTTGGACGCGGGCATGTACACCCGCGCTACGGTTGCTGTCAACGCCTTGCTGGCGCTTGGGCGAGATGAGACCATGTATTTCGTTGCGACGCGCGATGATGCGGGCCACAGCCTCCAATCACAATGCAATTACCGCATCAGTGGCATGCCCCCGGCGGCACGTTGGTGGAGTATTACGGCCTATGCCGATGACATGTTTTTATTTGACGCGCCCAACGGTAACTACAGTCTCAACGGCAGTACGGCCCAACTGAACGCCGCTGGAGACTTTTCATTCACCACAGGTCCAGTTGCTCAAGGCGATAGTTACTGGCTGCCTACGCCAGGACGCCGAGGCCTGCTCTTAACGCTGCGTTTGTACAACCCAGAGCCCGCGTTACAAGCCGCACCTCAGGCCTTGCAGGCCCCGTCTATTCAGCGAATTGGGGACTGCGCATGAAGAATTTCACCACATCCCAACGGCTTTGGTTTTACCGTATCTTGACCTTGTTGGTCACCGCCATACTGGTTCATTTGCTCGTGGTATGGGCCGCGCCACGACTCATCATGCAAGTGCTGATGCACGGGCCGATGGCGCAAAAGATGAATATGCAAAACCAAGCGGCGTTTCCTGAAGCGGTCACAGCCCGCTCGCGCTCGGTGGTGATGCCCAGTCCAGATTTGCTGTATTCGGTGTGTGCCTTTGACCTATCTCGTGGTCCGGTACGAATCACCGCCAACCCCATGCTGAAAAACTATTGGTCGATTGCCCTGTACAGCGCCAACAGCGATAACTTTTTTGTCCGCAATGACCGCCAATCGCAAGGCAAGCCGGTCGATCTTTGGCTGGTATCGGATACAGGTGAAACCCACAACCAAAATATTCCTTCGGGAGCGGAAGTGGTGGTAAGCCCATCACGCAGCGGTTTTTTACTGATGCGCGTCTTAACCACCGATTACGCCCAAGAAAAATCGGTAGTGGAGCCGGCACGGCGCACACTGGTTTGTAGCAAAGCTTAAGTGCGAATCATTTTGTAAGGCCGAATGTCTTCAGCGTATCAAGAATTTCCCGTCCTTTCCGACAGACCACGTCCCTCTTCTGTCACCGAACTCTTCATCGCATTCTCTTGGCTAGCGCTGCAAGGCTTTGGCGGAGTTCTGGCCATTGTTCAACGCGAGTTGGTTGAGAATAAACAGTGGCTCAGCACCGAAGAATTTATTGAAGATTGGGCCGTCGCTCAAATCATGCCGGGGCCGAATGTGGTCAATATCGCGTTGATGATTGGCGATCGATTTTTTGGCTGGCGCGGCGCTTTGGCAGCGCTCACTGGAATGATGGCGCTTCCCTTGGTGGTGGTGCTGGCCTTGGCTGTAGCTTTAACCGGCGTCTCTCACGAACCGGCAGTACAAGGAGCGCTTAAGGGCATGGGTGCGGTGTCAGCGGGTTTGATTGCAGGAACGGGGCTCAAACTTATTTCCGCATTGAAATCCAACACCATGGGCCGATGGGCCTGCTTTGTGCTAGCGCTGCTTACCTTGGTTGCCATCGCTTGGCTGCGCATTCCTTTGGCCTGGGTGTTGATGGGCCTGGGTATCCCCGCGTTTTTATGGGCCTACCGAACGTTGTCAAAAAAAGATTTTCTAGAAAGAGGTGTTTTGTAATGCATGCTTTTTCTTGGAGTGATTGGCTCACTCTTTTTTTGCATTTTTTATCTTTGTCATTGCTTTCGATTGGCGGCGCGATCACGACGGTGCCGGATATGCATCGCTTTTTGGTGGATGAAAAGTCGTGGTTGAGTGACAGTCAATTCACGGGATCGATTGCTTTGGCTCAGGCCGCTCCCGGGCCGAATGTTTTATTTGTGGCCGTTTTAGGATGGAATATCGGTATGAATGCGGGGGGTGGACTCGCCGGCGGCGCAAGCGCATGGGGTATGGCGTTCGCAGGGGTTTTTGCAACCATGCTGGGGATTCTCTTGCCCAGTACCACGCTCACTTTCTTTGCCGCCCGCTGGGGGCATCAAAACAAAGAGCGGAGCGATGTTCGAGCGTTCAAGATGGCCATGGCACCGATTGTGGTGGCGCTTTTAATGGCAACTGGCTGGGTTCTAGCGGCTGGACATGGCCCTATTCAGGAGAACCATTGGCTGTGGGTGCTCACGCTGGTAAGCACTTTGGTGGTTTGGCAAACCCGCATTCACCTTTTATGGCTACTCGCTGCGGGCGCCATAGGCGGCGTCATGGGGTGGTTTTAAACCAAAAAATTCTCGAATTAACGCGGACTCTCAAAGAAAATGTAGTTGGTCGAGTAGTCGCTGATTTCAAAATAAACTTTTTTCTCGTTGGCATCCACCTGCATATTCAGGTTTTCATCCAATACCCCATAGCCATAGCGGTACGGCCGGGGTTTGTTGTCATCAGTTCCCATGGCGGTACTGAGTTTGTCGATTTTTAAAAAGCGACGCGCCACTTTGTCTCCAGCGTAAATTTCAAGAACGCCATTGGTGCCTGTCCAGTTTTGAATATCGCGGCTGATTTTATTTTGTTGCTCCTGCGTACACGCCGATAACAACACCACACCAGTCAACACCATCGCTGAAAGAGTAGTCAATTTTTGAGTGATCATGAGATTCCTTTTTTGAATTACGCAGTTTTGTTGCTTCGCTGACGCAACGCTTCATACAGACAAACTCCGCTGGCGACCGACACATTCAGACTTTCAACAGCACCCCGCATCGGGATACTCACCAGCTGATCGCAGGTTTTACTTGTGAGTTGGCGCATACCAGCACCTTCCGCTCCAAGCACCAAAGCGACGGGCCCAGTGAGATCGGCTTGGTAAAGGGTTTGCGTCGCAGTGTCGCTGGTTCCAATGATCCAAATATTGCGCTCTTTGAGTTCCCCCAAGGTGCGGGCCAAATTGGTGACCATGAAATAGGGCACCGTCTCCGCTGCGCCACTGGCGACCTTGGCAACGGTGGCATTGATGCCCGCAGCGTGGTCTTTAGGCGCAATGACGGCATGCACACCCGCGCCATCAGCAACCCGCAAACAAGCACCTAAATTATGAGGGTCTGTCACACCATCCAGCACCAAGATCAATGGATTGACTCTTTGATCTAGTGGCAAAGCCAACTGTGACGACTCTAAGTTTTCTAAAAGTTCATCTAAAGAATGCACCTGTTCTATAGAGTGCACCCGCGCAGCAACCCCTTGGTGGCCGTGACCGCCGCACAATTTAGAAAGGCGCATTCCATCGGCTTCAATCAAACGAACCCCGGCTTCGTTGACTTTATCAATGAACTGCCGCATCCGCGCATCGCGCCGTGTCGGTTCAAAATAGATTTCAACAATCGACTGGGGAGACGTTTTTAAACGAACGCCAACGGCGTGAAAGCCGAATAAAACTTTAGGGGATGACATAGCGACATTATCGCGGCTGCGACAAACCGCCCTCTAAACCGAAAGGATGCGCCCGGCTTCCAATGTGATGCGGCGATCACAACGCGCAGCAATCGCCGGGTCATGGGTCACCAACACCAGGGTGGTCCCGAGTTCGCGGTTGAGCTCAAACATCAAAGCCATGATCGTTTCGCCTGTCGCAAAATCCAAACTCCCGGTAGGCTCATCGGCGAGCAAGACGGCGGGTTTAACAACAAATGCGCGGGCCAAGGCAACGCGCTGCTGCTCACCGCCACTCAATACCTTGGGGTAAGCATTCAAGCGCTGCGATAAACCCACCCGGCCTAATATCTCAGATGCCAGTTTTCGGGCGTCCTTGCGGCCATCCAATTCAAGAGGGAGCATCACATTCTCAAGTGCCGTCAGGTTTGCAAGCAATTGAAAACTTTGGAATACAAAACCCAACTTTTGGGCACGTAGCGCGGCCCGCTCATCTTCTGTCAAGCTAAACAAAGCAACACCCGCCAGCCGGACCGAACCAGTCGTAGGCGTATCTAATCCAGCAATGATGGATAAAAGAGTGCTTTTTCCGGACCCAGAGGCACCGACAATGGCCACAGTTTCACGCGCTTTTAGCGCAAAATCGATGTTGTGCAGTATTTCCAGAGTACCAGTGGAATCTGTGACCGCTTTATAAACTTTCTCAACCGAAATAATTGAATCTGACATGGGACTTTCTTTGAATCGACGTCACTTTAACGCAGTCGCGTTAAGCCTCTATTTAGGCGTGGTTTTTGAAGCACAGGCCGCAAAAGAATCGAGGAAAATTTTAGTTGTTGGAGACTCGCTCAGTGCGGAGTATGGCCTCAAACGTGGAACGGGCTGGGTGGCTTTGTTGGAGCAGCGTTTAAAACAAAATGGGCATGGCTTTGGGGTCGTGAACGCAAGTATCAGCGGCGACACCACCCTAGGAGGCCGCTCGCGTTTGCCCGCGCTTTTAGAAGAACACCAACCCCGGGTTCTCATTATTGAACTCGGTGGTAATGATGCGCTGCGTGGGCTGCCACTCAAAACAAGCCAAGAGAACTTGAACGCCATGGTTCGATCTGGACTCGAAAAAGGGGCAAAAGTATTAGTGCTTGGAATGCAGATGCCGCCCAACTACGGTCCGGATTACGCGAAACAAATGGCAAAAATGTACAGCGACGTCGCCCAATCCAACCGAGTGGCTTTGGTTCCATTTTTTCTCAAAGGGGTGGCAGATATTCCTGATGCAGCTCTATTGTTTCAAGCAGATCGTATTCACCCCACCGAAGCGGCCCACCCTACGATGTTAAATAATGTCTGGCCGGCCCTGAAGAAATTGATGGCATGAGTCTTACCGTTTTATCTGCAAGCGCTGTGTTGGAAAGGCTGCACACTTTTGACACCATCATTGACGCACGAAGCGAGGATGAATTTAGCGAAGACCACCTTCCTAACGCAGTCAATTGGCCCACGCTCAACAACGATGAACGCAAAGATATCGGCACGCTGTACAAGCAGGTCAATGCGTTTGAAGCCAAAAAGCGCGGCGCTGCGATTGCTGCGCACAACATTGCCACCCACATTGAAAACCATGTGCTGCAAAAGGAACGCGATTGGACACCCCTGGCGTATTGCTGGCGTGGAGGCAAGCGCAGCGGTTCTTTGTCATTGGTGCTTGACCAAATTGGTTTTCGTGTCACTTTGGTTGAGGGTGGTTACAAAGCCTTTCGCGCGGCGATGCTCAATGACATGCACACCCGAATTACTCCCCTGTCGTTTC
>JBAXOC010000057.1:0-8077 GCA_037133455.1 Comamonadaceae bacterium
CAATGCTGCAACATCAGCCACTCGAAAGTTGGGCTGAAGGTGTCGATTGATGTACTGCGTATAAATAGCCTCAAGCGTTTTTCGTTCCGTATTTGCATGATGAAGGGGAACTGCGCTCTTTGCGCGTCCTACCGAGGCGCTGTCAAAAGGCAAAAGCCAGCCCGCGAGTTCCATGCGGTCTGGCGGGCAAACAGCGTCAACCGTTGCGCGTTCGATGGATTCGACCTCAAGGTCAGAGTAAATGGCGTAGTTTGAAGGCTGCATGGTTTTAATTTTGGCGCAAGACTGGCCTAAACTTGCGGCCTGATGAAGAATGATTTGAAAAACCAAGCTACCCCAAAGACGACCTTGGTTCTGGGGTTTGAGTCTTCCTGTGATGAAACCGGCGTAGCCTTGGTTGAAATGTCGCAGGGTCAGACGCCCCAACTTTTAGCTCACGCGTTACACAGTCAAATTGAAATGCACCAAGCCTACGGCGGTGTCGTTCCAGAATTGGCCAGCCGAGACCATATTCGCCGCGTATTACCGCTGACAAAGCAAGTGCTTGCGAATGGCGGGCGAAGTTTGAGTCAGGTCGATGTGATTGCTTTTACCCAAGGCCCTGGTCTGGCCGGGGCGTTGCTGGTGGGTGCTGGCGTGGCCTGCTCAATGGCGGCAGCGTTGAAAATCCCAGTGTTGGGGGTTCACCATCTCGAAGGCCATTTGCTATCTCCATTTCTAAGCGCTGACCCACCGGAATTTCCTTTCGTCGCGCTTTTGGTTTCTGGTGGCCATACGCAGTTAATGCGGGTTGACGGCGTCGGCCACTATGTTTTGTTGGGCGAGTCGATTGATGATGCGGCAGGCGAGGCCTTTGACAAATCGGCCAAGTTAATGGGCCTGGGTTATCCCGGTGGCCCGGCCTTGGCGGCATTGGCAGAGCAGGGGGACGGCAAGGCGTTTGCGCTTCCTCGGCCCCTGTTGCACAGTGGTAATTTGGATTTTTCTTTTGCCGGCTTAAAGACCGCCGTTTTGGTGCAATCACAAAAAATGGTGGCCAGTACGATCAGCGAAAAACCCGTTGAAAAAACACCGAATTTGGCATCGGGCGCAACCCCAGGGTTTGAAAACTTGCCGTTGAAAGAACGTGCCAATTTAGCCGCATCAACCCAAGCCGCAATCACCGATATTTTGGTTAAAAAATCGCTGACTGCTTTAAAAGAAACAGGCCTCAAGCGGTTGGTCGTAGCTGGCGGGGTCGGAGCCAATCAAAGCCTGCGTTCGCAACTCAATGCGCAATGTGCGTTGCGAGGTGTGCGCGTTCATTATCCGGAGTTGCACTTATGTACCGACAACGGAGCCATGATCGCGATGGCCGCTGCGATGCGCTTACAAAGCGGTTTGCAACAGGCCAACACGGACTACGCGTTTAACGTCAAACCGCGCTGGCCATTGCAATCTTTGTAACTAGGTTTGGGCTAGTTTTTAGGTTCAGTTGATTACCAACTCAGAAGCGTTATTCAAGGCAATTTTCTTCACCAAAGTCAATGTCAGAACCCCATCTTCAAGCTTGGCGGTGCTGGTTACGCTGTCAATCTCCTGGGGGAACTCGTAGGCTGAGCGATAACTGCGCGACGCACCTTCTTTGGATTCGATCCGAACTACCGTGCCTTCAATGGCAATGCGCAACTGCTCTTTACTCACGCCAGGAACATCTAAGCTCAACGTGAACTGGGCTTCGTCTTGTGTGTAAGTGCCGTTATTGCGGTTCGCGTAGGCGACTGCTTGGTTTAAAAATTGCTCAGCGGCACGTCCTGCCTGGGCATAGGCTGGGCGACGCAAAGGACTGTTCAAAGCGGAGGTCAAAGATGCTGCCAAGGGCGATTGGGGAGAAGCAAAATACATAAAGTACTCCAAGTACACTGCGCGGCTCTCACAGCGAGCGCCGCATGTACTTGAGGTGTGCTCTGTTTGCCCTAATTCAAGTGAAATTTTCTATGTTTATTGTTGTCCCCCAGACCTTGAAATTGTTCTTTGCAGTACTATCTATTGCGTGCCTATTTTTAATTACAAATGTTAGTAATGCATTTGCGCAGGCATCGACTCCCCCTTTGAAATTGGCATTGATTGAAGGCCTCAGCGGTGCCAATGCCAATGGTGGCGAAGCGGTATTTCGAAATTTGGCTTGGGCGGTAGAGCGTGTGAACGCGCGTGGCGGAGTTGTCCTTGGGCCTCAGGCTAAGCAAATGCTGGTGTTAGAGCGTTACGACAGCAAGGGCCAAACGGATGACGCGTTAACCAACTTGCGCTTAGCTATTGACGGCGGTGCGCGTTTTATTTTGCAAGGAAACTCTTCTGCAACAGCCGCAGCCCTCATTGAGGCCATCAATAAACACAACGAGCGCGAACCCAGTAAGCGTGTTTTGTTTTTGAACTACTCCGCAGTGGAGCCTTCATTGACCAATGCCAATTGCAGCTTTTGGCACTTTCGCTATGACGCCCATGCGGATATGCGATTGGCGGCTCTGATGGACGTTATGCGCGAAGACAAAGCGCTTAAAAACGTTTATCTCATCGGCCAGGATTACAGTTTTGGACAAAGCGTTTTGCGAGAGGCCAAACGGCAAATCTCTGCGCAACGCCCAGACATCAAAATCGTTGGTGAAGAACTGCATCCCATGCTGCGGGTGAAAGATTTCATCCCTTACGTCACCAAAATCAAGGCCAGTGGTGCCCAAGCGGTGGTAACCGGTAACTTCAGTGCCGATCTCACGCTTCTGATCAAGGCGGCGAAAGATGTGGGTTTTGATGGCAAGTTTTATACCTTTTACGGCAACGCCTTGGGTGCGCCAGCGGCGATAGGGGATGCGGGAATCGGCAAAGTATTAGCCGTTGCCGATTGGCTGCCCAATGTGCAAACCAAAGGCAGTGAAGACTTTTACACATCCTTTCGCGCTCGATTTCCGCAACCCCAAGATGATTACGTTCATATGCGAATGCAGCTGATGGTGGAGTCCCTCGCCCAAGCCGTTGAACTTGCCGCCAAAGTCGGTAAGGTGTCAGTAACCACCGTGGATGTGGTGGCGGTTGCGAGGGCTTTGGAGCAAAGCCGGGTGACTTTAGGCGGCCAAGCAGGATTCATGCGGGAGCAGGACCACCAATTTCAGCAGCCTTTGGTTGTTGGTTTGATGGAGCGCCAAGGCGTTGGCGGCGTCAAATTCGATGTCGAAGGCTCTGGTTATGGATTTAAAGTGATTAAAACCCTCTCTGCCTCAGCGGCAGAACAGCCGAGCACCTGCAAAATGCAGCGATTTTGAGTCCGGGCCAGGCTTCTTTTCTGGCTATAATCCTCAGGCTGTGCCAAAAGCGCAGCGCACGTTTGCAGCAGTTCCAGCCGCAATCGCAAGTCCATTGTTATTTTTTAGGAAAATCAAAATGATCGCATCCAGCATTAAAGCTGAAGTCGTAAAAGCCAACGCGCGCAGCGCAGGCGACACCGGCAGTCCAGAAGTCCAAGTGGCTTTGTTGACCGCTCGTATCAACGAACTCACTCCTCACTTCAAAACCCACGCCAAAGACCACCACGGTCGCCGTGGCTTGTTGCGTATGGTGAGCCGTCGCCGTAAGTTGTTGGACTATTTGAAAGACAAAAATGCTGAGCGCTATACCGCACTGATCGCTAAATTGGGTCTGCGTAAGTAAGCGATTGGGCAAAAGACAAACGCCTGAGTTAGGTCACTAGCTCAGGCGTTTTTTACTTCGGAGACAGCAAAAGCAGTACGAAGCTGTGTCATTCCAGAGCCATTTGGCTCCCAGTTGCTCTGGAATGGCATCGTGGACTGTGACGTTGAATCCGGGCTTGGGTGAGGTGGCCTGCACCTCCCGTACTTCTCGGAGATAAACCATGACAATGTTTAAAAAAGTTAGCAAGACCTTCCAATGGGGCCACAATACCGTGACCATGGAAACCGGCGAAATTGCTCGCCAATCCACCGGAGCAGTGTTGCTCGATATGGATGGAACCGTCGTTTTGGCGACCGTGGTCGGCAAGACCGAAGGCAAAGCCGGACAGGATTTTTTCCCTTTGACTGTTGATTACCTTGAGAAAAGCTACGCTGCTGGAAAAATCCCCGGTAGCTTTTTCAAGCGCGAAGGCCGTCCAAGCGAATTTGAAACACTGACCAGTCGCCTGATTGATCGCCCGATTCGCCCGCTGTTCCCAGAGGGCTTCTTCAATGAAGTTCACGTGGTGGTTCACACCGTCTCTTTGAACCCCGAAGTGGATGCAGACATCGCCGCCATGATTGCGGTGAGCGCGGCCTTGTCCATCAGCGGCATTCCTTTTAACGGCCCGATTGGCGCAGCCCGCGTGGGTTATGTAAACGGCGAATACGTGTTGAACCCTGGCCAAACAGCCCGCAAAGATTCGATCATGGATTTGATCGTTGCAGGAACAGAGTCTGCCGTTCTCATGGTGGAGTCGGAAGCGCAGCAATTGTCTGAAGAGATCATGTTGGGCGCGGTCGTGTTCGGCCATGCGCAAGGCAATATCGCAATCACAGCTATCCATGAATTGGTGCGTGACGCGGGTAAGCCGGTCTGGGACTGGAAAGCACCTGCTAAAAACGAACCCTTGATTGCAAAAGTCGGCGCGTTGGCACAAGAGAAGTTGGCTGCTGCCTACCAAATTCGCAACAAGCAAGCCCGTACCCAAGCCTGCCGTTCTGCCTACGCTGACGTCATGTCTGGCCTCAAGGCCGATGGCGTTGAGTTTGATGGCGTGGCTGTCGAAGGCATGTTGTTTGATATCGAAGCCAAGTTGGTTCGTAGCCAGATCTTGGCGGGCGAGCCCCGTATTGATGGCCGCGATACCCGTACTGTGCGTGCCATTGAAATCCGTAACAGCGTGTTGCCACGTACCCACGGTTCCGCGTTGTTTACCCGCGGTGAAACCCAAGCTTTGGTAGTCACTACCTTGGGTACTGAGCGTGATGCACAGCGCATCGACGCTTTGTCCGGTGATTACGAAGACCGCTTCATGCTTCACTACAACATGCCTCCGTTTGCGACGGGTGAAACAGGCCGCGTTGGAACGCCTAAGCGCCGTGAAATCGGTCATGGCCGTTTGGCTAAGCGTGCTTTGGTTGCCGTGTTGCCTTCCAAAGAAGACTTTCCATACACCATGCGCGTGGTCTCAGAGGTTACCGAGTCCAATGGCTCTTCGTCTATGGCTTCCGTTTGCGGTGGTTGCTTGTCCTTGATGGACGCTGGCGTTCCTATGAAAGCCCACGTGGCCGGAATCGCGATGGGTCTTATTAAAGAAGACAACCGTTTTGCTGTCCTAACTGACATCTTGGGCGACGAAGATCATTTAGGTGACATGGACTTCAAAGTAGCGGGTACGACCAACGGTATTACTGCTTTGCAGATGGACATCAAAATCCAAGGCATTACCAAAGAAATCATGCAAGTGGCTTTGGCACAGGCCAAAGAAGCACGCATGCACATTTTGGGCAAGATGCAAGAAGCAATGGCTGAAGCGAAGACCGAAGTCTCCACTTTTGCTCCGCGTTTGTTCACCATGAAGATCAACCCCGACAAAATCCGTGACGTGATTGGTAAAGGCGGCTCGGTGATTCGTGCGTTGACCGAAGAAACCGGTACCCAAATCAATATCGATGAAGATGGAACCATCACCATTGCATCGAGCGATCCTGCCAAAGCCGAAGAAGCCAAACGCCGTATTGAACAAATCACGGCTGAAGTCGAAATCGGTAAGACCTACGAAGGACCGATCACCAAGATTTTGGATTTTGGTGCTTTGGTGAACCTCATGCCCGGCAAAGATGGTCTGCTTCACATCAGCCAAATTGCCCATGAGCGTGTAGAAAAAGTCACCGACTATTTGTCCGAAGGCCAGATTGTCAAGGTCAAGGTCATGGAAACCGACGAAAAAGGCCGTATCAAATTGTCTATGAAGGCATTGATCGAGCGTCCCGCGCACGGCGGTGACCAAGGCTAATTGAAAGACAGTGGGCAGTTTGCTGCGCTTTGAATTCAATGCGCAGCAACCGCAACCGTAGTCTATGAAAGTCGTTGAAATTTCCTCCTTTGGAAGCCCAGACGTTTTGCGTTTGGGAGAGCGCCCTGTGCCCGTGGCAGGCACGGGCGAAGTTCTCATTCGCGTCTCCGCCAGTGGCATTAACCGCCCGGATGTTTTGCAGCGGCTGGGTCACTACCCTGCGCCTGCAGGTGCTTCGGATATTCCTGGGCTGGAGGTCGCGGGAGTGATCGAGGCGGGAGATGCCCAAGCCATGGCTGAGGCCAAGCTTTCAATCGGTGACCGCGTTTGTGCTTTGGTGGCTGGCGGCGGGTATGCGCAATGGTGTGTTGCGCCAGTCGCGCAATGTTTACCGACGCCGCACGGTCTCACAGACGCGCAAGCTGCCAGCTTGCCTGAGAATTTTTTCACCGTCTGGAGCAATGTGTTCGACCGTGGTCGTTTGAAGCAGGGTGAAACGCTGCTCATTCAAGGCGGCAGCAGTGGGATCGGAGTCACAGCGATTCAACTGGCAAAAGCCTTTGGAGCAACCGTGATCGTCACAGCGGGTAGCGACAAAAAGTGCGCAGATTGCTTGGCGTTAGGTGCGGACCATGCTATCAACTACAAGACCCAAGATTTTGAAGCTGAAACTTTGCGTTTGACGCAGGGCAGGGGCGCGGATGTTGTTTTAGACATGGTGGCTGGGCCCTACATTGCAAAAGAGTTGAATTGTTTGGCCGAAGATGGCCGCTTGGTGGTGATCGCCGTTCAAGGTGGGGTGCAAGCGGAGGTAAACGCCGGTTTGGTTATGCGTAAACGACTGACCATTACGGGTTCTACTTTGCGCATTCGGCCAATCGCTTTCAAAGGTGCGATTGCGATAAATTTGTTACACCACGTGTGGCCTTTGTTTGCATCTGGAAAAATTCACCCCATCATTCATGCTGTTTTTACAGCGTTAGAGGCGGCGCAGGCGCATGCCATGATGGAAGCCAGCCAACACGTTGGCAAAATTGTTTTAACCTGGGATGCCTTATGAAAAAATTAATCGCAGGCAACTGGAAAATGAATGGCTCGCTCGAGTCAAACGCAGCGCTTGTGCAAGCCTTGCTGTCTCAATCTGCCGATTGGAAATGCGACGTGGCACTGTGTGTGCCCGCGCCCTATCTTTCTCAATTGCAAAATTTAAGCAAGGCAAGCCCATTGCAGTTTGGTGCGCAAGATGTGTCCATGCATGATTCCGGTGCTTTCACCGGTGAAGTGTCCGCTGGAATGCTCAAGGACTTTGCATGCCGCTATGCCATTGTGGGTCACTCGGAGAGGCGTCAATTCCATTTAGAAAGTGACGCGTTGGTTGCGGCCAAAGCGCAAAAAGCACTGGCTTCGGGCATCACGCCGATTGTTTGTGTGGGTGAGACCTTGCAGGAGCGTGAAGCTGGATTGACAGAGGAAGTCGTGAAGCGTCAATTGGCCGCAGTGATCCATCTCAACGGCCATTGCATCAGCGAGATCGTTTTAGCGTATGAGCCGGTGTGGGCGATTGGAACCGGTAAAACTGCAACGCCCGAGCAAGCGCAACACGTCCACGCCGTTTTGCGAGACCAGTTACGCGCCGCAAGCTCCCATGCGGATCGAGTACAGATCGTTTACGGTGGCAGCATGAACGCAGCCAATGCTGCGCAGTTGCTAGCGCAACCGGATATTGATGGCGGATTGGTTGGCGGTGCGTCGCTCAAAGCGGCTGATTTTTTATCCATTATTGCGGCAGCCCATTGATTTGAGTTTGGCGCGTTTTTGTTTTTAGGAGTTGAAGATGAGTTTTGTTGTTACCCTGATTTTGACGGTTCAGATGATTTCTGCTGTGGCCATGGTGGGTTTGATTTTGGTGCAGCATGGCAAGGGCGCTGACATGGGCGCTGCCTTTGGCAGTGGCGGCTCTGGAAGCCTTTTTGGCGCAAGCGGAAGTGCTAACTTTTTATCGCGCACGACGGGCGTTTTGGCCACGGTGTTCTTTGTGTGTACCTTGGCCTTGGCGTATTTTGGTAACTTGCGCCC
>JBAXOC010000058.1:0-8038 GCA_037133455.1 Comamonadaceae bacterium
GTCCAATGCTTGGACTTTGGCTAATGCTTGGAACAAACACGGGTCCTGTAATGACAAATACATCCCCACTGGCTCTGGCTGCGTATTTGCGAGTGGCCGATTCCACCGTTTTGGCCCAAATACCTCGGTTATGTTCTGGCGCTTGAGGAACCATATTGGCAAGGGAAAAGCTTTGTGCCATAGCTTGGGGGGTGGGCATATCACCGGCTGGGGCCATATGCCCTCTGTCGTAACCGCTGCCTTTGTAGTCCTCCAGGGTTGAACGCTCAGCTGATCTAAGACGTGCATCAGCAAAGAACTTGTCGGTGCGTTTTTCACCGGCGTCGGCGATGGCGGCCCGGTTGAGCTTTTCCGCTACGAAGACAGGTGTCTTACTTGACCCTGAGTGCAGAACAGCAAAGGCATCAAAGCAAAGGGCTCTGTCAGTGGGCTGAGGAGTGACCCAATAGACCTAGAACCTGGAAAAGAGGTGCGAGAGAAATGCGAAAGATTGAAGGCATGGAGGATGTTTACGACTTTATTTAGTAGCGTTGTCAATTTGCAACGCCGCTAACCCGCATGAATACTTGACCCGTGTTTACGACTTTAATTGCGGGGAATAGCTATTCCCCGCAATTAAAGTCGTAAACAATGGGCTACCAAGTGACCGTGACCGAGCTGGTAGGCTGGGAGCACAGCATGAAAAACGAACTTATTTTGGCCAAGTACAAGGGGCAGAGAAAGAGCAATGTGGCGGAGCCGTTGACGGCTTTGCTTCGAGAGTTTGGTTTGCAAGAGTTGCAGCCACATCGTTTTTGTTTGAGGAGTGATTAAGGTCAATAGTCATAAATATTGAGAGCCTGCAGAGCGACAGGATTGATGCTGACTATCCTCTTGTTTGTGTAATCTAAAATTAAAGGGTGCTTTGTGGCATCGCAAGTGTCCACTATTGCGGGGACCTCG
The DNA here is from genome assembly GCA_037133455.1 of Comamonadaceae bacterium. Classification (GTDB taxonomy): domain Bacteria; phylum Pseudomonadota; class Gammaproteobacteria; order Burkholderiales; family Burkholderiaceae_C; genus Allorhodoferax. Next base: position 943 of record JBAXOC010000058.1, read on the forward strand.
TTGCCGTTTCCTGTTGAACCAAAGTACATGCCACTTACTCCTAGTGGTTTGCTACTGCTGAAGTTACCTCCTCCAACTGCATCGGATAGATCAAAGGGTATTCCTTGTGAAACCCAGTTGGGGTATTGCGATACGTTAGGTGCATTTTTTATGCAGACAAAGCGACTAAAGATGCGTTTCTTATCGCTACCTAAAATATTGTTAAAACTAGTGTCATAGACTTTTTCGTTGATGGTGATTGCTAAATCTACAGTAATGCCACTTGCAACAGGATATGTGGTGTAAGTGTTCTTTAACAGTACTTGACCTACTGTTAGGCAACTTAATCGATTATTTAGCCATGCTTCGTTGATATTGGTGCTAGGGCAAACTCTTGGATTACTTGAGCCGCCGCCGCTATTGCTGCTGTGTGAAATTGTTATCACTACTGTTGCAGTGGATGCGCCGCTTAGCGATCGCACAACGAGCGTGTCGCTTGCAGTTGACCCTGCCGGTATGCTTTGTGTTTTGGTTAAGTCGATTACGTAAGTCCATTTACCGTTTATGGTGTCTAGGGTGAAGTTGCCGAAACTGCCTGTTAGTGAACTCTGCGTCGCAAAGATCGCACTAGTGTTCGCAGTAGAACCATTCCATCCAAGCTGTCCAGTCACTGGTGTTGTGTCGGTGGCACTTACTGAGCCTGTTGCAACGCCTGTGATGGTTTCTGAACCGTTGGTTGGTGTTCCGTCACCGCCTCCACAAGCTGAGAGCGCGAGTGTGAATAAAACGAGAATTATTTTCTTCATTTCTTATGCCTTACTCGTCTCACCGTCACCGGCTACCCGCACCACATCATTCTGCAGGGCAACAACCGGCAAGATATTTTTCGCAGAACCGCTGTCTACCAGCGCATGCTCGATTTGTTGTTCGAGCACAGCCGCGCGCACAAGGTGGACATCCACGCCTATGTGTCACTTCCACGTTTGCGTGGTTGATGGGGTGTTTGAGGAAGTGGCAGGGGATTGCGATGTTCAAGCCGCAGCGCCGGGTGTCGTCTTCCACCCGGGCGGTGGCATTGATGGCGGTGCCGTGCTCGAAGTGCAGGCCACCTTGCGCCGACGCATCCTGCGCGCCTTCGTGGGGCGCGGCATGCTGGAGAGCTTTGAGGCCAAAGAGATGCTGGCCTACAAACACAGCGGTTTCTCAGTCGATGCCGGTGTCCGCATCGAAGCCCACGACCGCGCTTGCCTAGAGCGTGCAGCGCACTACCTGTGGGCGGTGCTGATGGCCCGTATTTACGAAGTATTCCCGCTGCTGTGCCCGATCTGCGGTGGGCCGATGCGCATCATCGCGTTTATCACACATAGCGCAGATATCCGGCAAATCCTGGACCACATCGGGGCAGATTGCGAGCCGCCCCGCATCGCCCCGGCGCGCGGTCCGCCATTGTGGGATGAATGTGATGCGATGGCAGCTGAGGGATGGCATTGGCCGATGGGGAGAGATCCAATAGTCCTAGGACTAGGAAAAGAGGTGCGAGAGAAGTGCGAAAAATTGAAGCATGGACGCTGTTTACGACTTTAATTGATTTCCAATTGTGCAGCTTTCCCAGTGCGGATGATCGCCGTGACAGAGTTCATCACTTCTTTTTCTTTGCCCCGAAATCCGTGCTCAGTAAAGGCCTCGCAAGCAGCCCCTTGAAAACCCGAACCCCCTGTGACAGTAAGGAGCGGGGTGTTGTATTTTTCAGCAATCGACTTTGCGCTGGGGTAGGTAGTTAAGGCGCAGGGATCGTTGACGTGGTGAATAAAAAATTGTGGAATGGGTGCCTTCTTGTAATCAAATCCACCGAGTTCGCGATAAGAGCCTTTTGCGTAAGGGTCGGTAATTGAAGCTGTGTGAATCGCACCCGCATAGCCAGTTGGATTATGAATCGGCATAAAGGATGATGAGATCGTTCCCATGCTGGTTCCCACAAGCCAAATCTCTTTGATGGACGGGGCTCGTCTTTTTACCTCTGCAATGAGTTTGTCAACGTCTTCTTGCCGCTGTTTAGATGATTGGTAATTGCTGCTGCAATAGTCACCGCTTTCGGATTGGCAATCGATGACGAGACTCGCAACGCTCTCGTCCACCAAGAACCGCCGTGCTCTGATCAAAAAGTTACCATTTTGCTTAGAACCAGTCATAACACCGTTCTCAACAATAGGCCTTACAACCGAGGGATAGCCAGGCAGGATAACGGCGAGTTTTGTAGGATTATCGGAGCCTAGTTTGGTGGAGTAGACGCCGACTTGTTTTTTGGTGTCCGTGAGGTCCACTGAAATAAGTTCTTCTTTAAGACCTTGTGAGGCCGCTGGGATAGCTTGCGAAAAAACATTGGATGCGTGAATGAGCGCAAAAAAGAAAATAGGATGCAGTAGCTTAGAGATACACTTTTTCATAGAAAAACCTGTCTTAGGTAATTGAAACTTAAAAAAGAAATAGCTGGATTTGCTTTAAATTTTAGGCCGCCTGCGCCGCAATTTCCAGCGCTCGCAAACGATGCGGCACCTCAAAAATATCGCACACCAGCATCAGCTCATCCGCCCCCGTAGCCTGCGCAAGGTCATGAAGTTGGGCTTTGACTTTGTCGGGACCACCGACGACGGCAGCGCCTAGAAAATCAGCAATGGCGGCGCGTTCTTGGGCGCTGCATTGCGCCATAAAACCTTCAACTGGCGCTTGCAAAGGTCGGCGGTCGCCGCGCAAAATACCCAAGACCCGTTGGTACACGCTGCTGGCTAAAAACTCAGCTTCTGCGTCAGTGGGCGCTGCCACAAATGGCACGCCTATAGCCACGTGTGGTTTGGCCAATTGTTCGGAGGGCTGGAACAGGCTGCGGTACAGGTCAACTGCTTGGTGCAGCAAGCGCGGCGCAAAGTGAGACGCAAAGGCAAAGGGCAATCCGCGAAGAGCTGCGAGTTGCGCTGAAAATAAACTCGAACCGAGTAGCCAAATCGGAACCTGCGTTCCCGCGCCGGGCATGGCGATCATGCGTTGCCCCGCATGCGCCGGGGCCAGCAAACGCTGCAATTCAGCAACGTCGCGGGGAAAGTCTTCTTCGGTTTCTGCGCGGTCGCGCCTCAGCGCCCGCATGGTGTCGCGGTCCGTACCCGGAGCGCGGCCCAAGCCTAAGTCAATGCGGTTGGGGTAAAGCTCCGCCAAGGTGCCAAACGCTTCGGCGACCACCAAGGGCGCGTGGTTAGGGAGCATGATGCCGCCTGAGCCGACGCGAATGCGCTCGGTGCCACCGGCCAAATAGCCAACCAAGACGGCGGTGGCAGAACTGGCAATGCCTTGCATATTGTGGTGTTCAGCAACCCAATAGCGCGAAAACCCCAGGCGCTCGGCGTGTTGGGCGGTTTGCAAGGCGGTGGACAAGGCTTGCGCCACGCTGGCCCCTTCGCGTACCGCGACCAAGTCCAACATCGAAAGCGCAAAGGCGGGTTTATTTGTCATAGCGCCATTATGCGCAGTAGGCACAATGGACGCATTACACACTGTCGCCCAAGGAGCTCTTGCCATGTCAAATACTACCGCCCCCAGCGAATCCCCGATGACTCAGGCTAACACTACACGCGTCGACCAAGCCCAATTGGCTGTTTTGCGCGAGCACCGCAGAGCGCACCGTCAAAACGTGGCTTTGGCGCTGCAAGCCTCAAGCGCCGAACACCCGCAAGTAGCGCCCACGTTGACGCGGGGTCAACGCTTGGCTGATGGTGTAGCCGCAACGATTGGGTCATGGCGATTCATCGTAATTCAGAGTTCAGCTATCGTGTTGTGGATTACTGGCAATGTGTGGGTTGGGGCTGGCGCGTGGGATCCTTACCCGTTCATTTTGTTAAACCTGTTGCTCTCGTTCCAGGCCGCTTATACCGCGCCGGCCATCATGATGAGCCAAAACCGACAATCCGAGTTAGACCGTCGCCACGCCCAAAATGACTATGAAATCAACGTCAAGGCCGAACTGGAAATCGAGTTGTTGCACGAAAAAATTGACATCCTGAAAGAGCGAGAATTGCTGGCGCTGACCGAAGCTGTGCGACACCTCTCTGCCCAATTGGAAACGCTCTCTAAACGGGTGCACTGAATTAAGATCACAGGCTATGCACACCTCTGCCCTTGTTTTATTTTCTGGCGGCCAAGATTCCACCACCTGTTTGGCCTACGCCTTATCAAAATACGCGCACGTTGAAACGGTTGCCTTTGATTACCGCCAGCGACATCTTGTGGAGTTAACCCAACGCCTTCACGTTATAGAAGCATTGCGAGCCCAATTTCCTGAATGGGCTCAGCGCTTAGGGGACGACCATTTACTTGACGTGGCGGTCTTGGGCGAAGTAAGCGAAACCTCCCTCACCCGCGATACCGCCATGGCGATGCAGGCTAACGGCTTGCCCAATAGTTTTGTGCCTGGACGCAACTTGCTGTTTTTAACCCTGGCTGCGGCTTTGGCCTATCGCCGTGGTTTAGACGTACTCGTTACGGGGGTGTGCGAAACAGACTTCTCCGGCTACCCCGACTGCCGAGACGACACCATGAAAGCAATGCAAATCGCTTTGTCCTTAGGCATGGACAAACGCTTTTTGATTGAAACCCCGCTGATGTGGATTGACAAAGCTGCAACGTGGCAGCTTGCGCATTCTTTGGGTGAGCAGTCTGGCGTTATGGAAGGTGGCACGGCCTTGGTGGACTTGATTGTGGAGCACACCCACACCTGTTACTTGGGTGAGCGCACCCAGCGCCATTCGTGGGGTTACGGCTGTGGCATCTGCCCAGCATGTGCCTTGCGAGCCAAGGGCTTTGACGCTTACCACGCGTCTTGAGAACTTGCTTTTGAAAACCTACAAACGTTTTTCTTCTACCGTAAACCGTGCGTCGCCGCCAGCGGTTTGTTCCTTTAACACCCAGGCTTTGGTGTGAAAGCTGGCAACCCCGGGCCGATGCGCGATGGACACCAAAGCGCCGCCTCGGGTTGCGACCATCTCAACGAGGCGCTGGTAAAGCGTGGCTTCGGTGGCGGTGTCTAAAGCGCTGGTTGCTTCGTCGGCAAAAACCCACTGTGGTTGTTTTAAGAAAACCCGCGCCAGAGCCAAACGCTGTTGCTCACCACCTGAGAGTTTTTGTCCCCACGCGTCGCTGCGGTCGAGCTCTTTGGCAAGCGCAGGCAGCAAGGCGCGCTCTAACGCCAGCGTGAGTTGGGTATCGGTATAGCGCCCAGGGCGCTCAGGGTAAGCCAGCGCTTCGCGCAGCGCACCGTTGGGAAAGTAAGGTCGCTGAGGGATAAACATCGCATCCGCGGGGAGTTGTACCGAGCCCTTGCTAAAAGGCCAAATGCCAGCCAATGTGCGAAACAGGGTGGACTTTCCAGCGCCTGAGGGCCCTTGCAGCAAGACCCGATCCCCTGGCTGAGCGTGAAGGGCAGCGTGGGCCAAAAGCGCAATGCCGTTGGGCAAGGAAACCGTGAGATGCTCCGCATCGAGTTTTGATCCAAGCGCAGAATCTACGGGTGCGATCTGAATCGCTGCGTTTGGTGAGTTGTTGACTCCTAGGGCGCTGTCAAAGCTAGTTAAACGGTCGGTGGTTGCCCGCCAAGTTGCCAAACTGCTGTAGTTATCGACAAACCAACTCAAAGCGCCTTGAACTTGGCCAAAGGCAGAAGAAATTTGCATCAGCTCACCTAGCTGAATCGCGCCACTGAAAAAACGCGGAGCAGCCACTACAAAGGGAAAAACCACGGCCGCTTGGCCAAAAAAACTGGTAAACCACACCAGGTTTTTTTGCGCTTTCAGAAGCTGCAGGTAATTCGCTAAAACACGTTCAAAGCGGCTGCCCAGTTGTTGCTCCTCAACGGCCTCGCCTTTGTCGAGCGCAATCGACTCGCTGTATTCGCGCACCCGAATCAAGTGATGACGAAAATCGGCTTCGACCCGTTGTTGTACAAAATTCAGCGCAATTTGCGGACGCCCAATCCAGTGGCTGATCGCGCTACCCGCAGCGCAGTACAGCAGCGCCATCCAAACCATAAAGCCCGGAATATTGAACTCGGAGCCGCCAACGCTTATCGCAAAACCACCCGAGAGGCCCCACAAAATGCCTACAAAACTCGCCAGCGTAACCACCGAGTTCAATAAGCCCATGGACAGGCTGATCGACAAGGCGGTGAACTGGTTGATGTCTTCGGCGATGCGCTGATCGGGGTTATCAGGCATGGAGGCAGACGCATCGGGGGAAGTAAAGCGCGCAAGCTCCATGCGGTAAAACGCGTGTCCGGTGAGCCAGCGTTGCAGGTACTGGGCGGTCATCCACGCCCGCCAGCGCATCTCCAGTAACTGCGTGAGATAAAAGCGGTAAACCGCAATCACGATAAAAGCAAACGCTAAGTAGCTAAAGCGCCCCAACTGGGTCCAAAAAACGGCGGCATTTTTTTCTTGCAAGGCGTCGTAAAACAACTTGTTCCAGTCGTTAAACAAAACCGCCATGTAAACCAAACCCAAGTTCAGCGCGACGATAGCTAATAGTAGTCCTCGGGCTTTCCACTTTTCGTTGGATGCAAAGTAGGGTTTGGCGAGGACCCAAACCCGGCGAATAAAAAAGCTGAAGGCGCGAAGTTTTAAAAACATATCAATTGCGAACGCCGCTGGCAACGTGGCCCGACGGCACATGACGCGCAGCAGACTCGATGTGGCCGGTTTGGTCGTCAAAGAAAAAGTCAGGTTCAAATTCGCGCAAGAACTCGCCTTTGTCTAAGCCGCCTAAGAACATCGCCTCATCCACTTCGATGTTCCAGTCCATGAGCGTGCGAATCGCGCGTTCATGCGCTGGTGCGCTGCGGGCGGTGACGAGCGCAGTGCGAATGCGCATATGCGGTTGGGCGGCCTGTTGCAAACCGTGTAATGCGACGAGCAAGGGTTTGAACGGGCCGTCTGGCAAAGGTTGCGCGGCTTTGTCGGACTCGTGTTGTTGAAACGCGTTGAGGCCTTGGGCTTGGAATACACGCTCGGCCTCGTCGCTAAATAAAACAGCGTCGCCGTCAAAAGCGATGCGAACTTCAAATGGATGGGCGCTGCTGGCG
>JBAXOC010000059.1:0-7931 GCA_037133455.1 Comamonadaceae bacterium
CCGCCAAAAACTGGTTTTAGGTAGTCCGATACAGACCACCAAAGACCCCTAAAAGCCCCTATCCACGGGGCTTTTTGCTTTAGGCGCCTGACTGCGGCCCTCTTCAGCGGCCTGGTAAATGCGTCTCAAACCCTTTTTATCTCAAAAACGCATGACTTTTCGTATTTGGTTCCGAACCGTATAGTTACGGATTTAGGTAAAACAGGCTTTGAACCAAGCTGAATGAAATTCCGTTGTTTAGATCGTTTTTTTTCAATGTAAATTAAGCTCGCATAATTGCATTATGAAAGTGGTCTTCAAGTCTATTTTTTTAAGCTTTGCTCTCGGGACGAGTAGTAGTTTTGCATGGGGCGCTATCGTTGAGGACTTTGAGGTAAAAGCTGACGGATATATTTGGACCTACCACCTGCATGTCCCACCACAAGCTAAATCAGGTGGTGCACCGCTGGTCGTGGTTTTTCATGGTGCGGGCGGCAACGGGAGGGACTATCTCACCAAAAATGGTTGGGCAGCCCTCAGTGAAAAGGAAGGGTTTGTGGTTGCGGCGCCTGACGGTCTGCCGGCCTTGCCTCGTTTGCCAGCCAACTTTCGCATGAACCCTCGCCTTTGGAACAGTGGCCAACTCAATGCCAATATGCCGCGCGCCAAGATCAACGATATGTCCTTTGTGGAAGCGCTCCTAGACGATATTGCCTATCGCACATCCATTGACAAAAATCGTGTCTACGCCACTGGACATTCAAATGGTGCTGGAATGACGTTCAAGATTGGCGCAGAACTATCCAGCCTTTTTTCAGGGATCGCAACCGTAATGGGATTGAATACTAGTGAAGGTGCACATCCCACGAGAGCTTTACCAACCTTGATGCTAATCGGAACACGCGATCCGCTAAATCCCTTAGCGGGCGGTGAGCGCCAGCTCCCCTGGGGCAAAAGCACTGTGCCACCCATTTCACATGGCATTCAAGCTTGGTCTCAAAGTTTGAATTGCACGACACCAGCAGTTCAAGAGCGCGACGATGACCAGGTAACCATTGAACGTTTCAAACGATGCCGCGATGGTGCCAGTTACACAATTTGGTATCTCAAAGGTCAAGGCCATGCTTGGCCCGGCGGACAAGATTCCGGCCTACCTGAATCGATGATGGGCCCCAACATTACCAGAGTGAAGGCTACAGATTTAATCTGGCAGTTTTTTTCAAGCCTTCCCCGCTAAAGCAAATCGACTCGACGCTTTTGGCTTAGCTTGTGGCCTACTTCAACACCTACAGTGATGGGTTGGAACTTAAGTGCTTGGTCTGCATGCCCATCTGAAACGTGGGTGGTTTGTAATGAAGTATGTTCTGCCTCCCAGTTGCCTTACACAGTGTTTTAATCAAACGATTTGATATTCTGCGTGTGTTGAGCCAAGAGGCAGGTATTTTTAGTTAGCAGCTTTGGAGTTGATAAGATTCTCCTCATTCTTAACGCATTTCAACAACCTAATAAGGAAAGACAATGTTCAGTCACGTAATGATCGGTGCTAATGACCTTGAGGCATCTAGAAAGTTTTACGACGCCGTTCTTGGTACTTTGAAAATAGCACCGGGCGTAATAAACAACGAAATACGCTACTTCTATCGGAGTCCAAAGGGTTCATTCTCAATCACTAAACCTATCGATGGGCAAGTTGCAACCGCTGCGAATGGTGGGACGATTGGATTTCTTGCTGAAACACCGGAGCAGGTACAAGCCTTTCATGCCGCTGGTATAGCGAATGGTGGGACTACTTGCGAAGATCTACCCGGCCCCAGACAAGGGCCATTCGGCGCTTTATATCTTGCATATCTTCGCGATCCATCTGGAAATAAAATTTGCGCTCTGCATCGTCCTTCTAAGACGGACTAACAGTCGCCAACGACCAAGTAATGGGTGCAAGGTCGTTGCGATCACTCCTGATGGTTTGTTAAAAGTTTTTTAGTCGGAAGCTTCCAAAACCAAACCTACGTAGCCCCACCGTATCCGCAGCTCCTAAATTCGCTTTTTACGCATCAATCGCACAAAGTTCCAAGATACCAGCCACACGCCAATCGCGCCAAGCACAATGATCCCGGTTGTGCCAACGATCGCAATGAGCTGGCCGTTGATTGCAATGCCCACCGATTGGCCAATAAAGAAGCAGGATGCAAACGCCGCCACCGCTGAACCTCGGCGCTCCGGGGCCATCTGGGTGGCGTTGATTTGCAATGTGTTGTGCAGCATGTAAAACCCAAGACCTGCGATAAAACAGGCCGGCACTGACCACCACCATGCTTTAGCCAAAGCCACCACCAAAAACGCCAGCGCAACGAGGATACCTCCCCATTTGCATAAGCCCACCTCGCCCATGCGTCTCACTAAGGCAGGCGCAGCAAACGCAAATAACAATCCACCTAAGCCGTAGAGCATCACTACCTGACCCGCCGTCGAGAGCGACAAGGTGTGTAGCTGGTGCAAATGCGAAACCATAAATGCAAAGGAGCCATATAGAAAAGCGCCTTCTGCAAACACCGTAAGCAAAATTACCCTTGCCCAAGGCAGCGCTAGTACTTGGCCAAACTCGGACACCATGCGCACCATAGCCGAACCTTCGCTCTGGTGACTCTGACGTGCCTGTGGTGGTAGACGCCGATTGAGTAAAAGTAGCCAGACCGCAATCAAAAAAAACACCAAGGCGATCAGAAAAAAGGGCGTGCGCCAATCCAAATGGTCTGCTGCAAAGCCGCCCAAAGCCACACCGCCCGAAAGTCCCAGAATCTGCCCGATCAGAAAGCGCGCGAGTACGGGTTGGCGAAATTCATACGCGATGACATCACCAATCCAAGCCATGGAAAGCGGAATGATGGAAGCCGCGGTGGCCCCAGCCATCGTACGTGCAAGTAACAACAGACTAAAGCTGGGCGCCAGTGCACAAACCAAAGTAGTCAGCGCGCAAGCAAGACATCCCAGCGCCACCACCCGGTATTTGCCAAAGCGGTCGCCCAAAGGGCCAAACACCAGTTGGGCCATCCCATAAGCCACTGCAAACACCGTAATGACCGAGGCCGCAGAACCCAGCGTTAGAGAGAATTCCTCTGCAAGTCGAGGAAGCATGGCGTCCATCACCCGCATTGACATCCCACTGCCAAAAGCCGCCGCGGACAGAGCGACTATCGCGCCGCGGGGTAGCATTAAATTGGAATTCACATGGACTAATTTCTTCGCTCCAACCGAATTTCAGCGAAACCGCAGCCGTTGGTTGTTTGAAGTTTACATCTTCCAGGCATCACCCTTGAATTGAGCTAAGTGACTTTATAGCGGCAGATCAAGGCAGCAATTTATCCTTTAGGAATCATGAATCCGGGTAAGGTTCTCGCTCAAAATTGATTACGGCAATGTAATCCATCGCGCCCCAAGCGCATGAAAGGGCGCGGCATAGAATCATATTAAGTTCATGGATGTTTCCAACCTGGAGGCATTCCGTTCGTTTTGAAGGACTCCCATGGATACGGCCCCAACGCAGCAGCTCAAAATTCTCTTGGTGGAAGACGAGGTCAAGATCGCAGAGTTTGTGATTCAGGGCCTGAACAAGGCGGGCTATGCGGTCGAACACTTTGTAGACGGCGTGAGTGGTCTGAAGGCTATCATCAAAGGCCAATACGACCTGGTCTTATTGGATGTCATGCTGCCTAAACTCAGCGGCTTAGAGTTACTCAAGCAATTGCGTGAGGATGGGAATGTAACCCCGGTCATTATTCTCAGCGCCAAAGTTGATTTGCCAGACCGCCTTCTCGGTTTTGAGATTGGCGCCGACGATTACCTGCCCAAGCCTTTTTTCGTAGAAGAGCTTGTGGCACGAATGAAAGCTATTTTTGCGCGTCTGAATGTCACACCTAAAACCACTCTTGCGGTGAACCATTTGAGTTTAGATTTGGTGACGCGCAAGGTGCAGTGGCACGAAGTTAGCGCAGTACTCAGCCAGCGGGAATTTACCCTTTTGGAATACCTGATGCAGTCGCCCGGGCATATTTACTCTCGCCAACAAATCTTGAAGCACGTCTGGGAAATCAATTTCGATCCGGAAACGAACGTGGTGGATGTGTGTATTCAGCGGATTAAACGAAAAATTACCCGTGGCCGGGATGATCATGCGCACCCGATTGAGTCGGTGCGGGGCGTGGGGTATCGACTACGCAATGAGTCACCGGTATGAACCGTTCTTTGCGCTGGTTTGTTTTTTTTAACCTGCTGGTACTGACCATTGCGCTTTTGTTGCTGAACCGGTGGAATGCCCACACGACTGTGCGGCAACAAATGAACGAGCGGATCCAAATCAATATGTTGGATGGACTGGAACGCTGCGTATCGTTCATAGACCAAACCGTTGAATTCAATCTTTGCGCCCATAAAAAAACCAAAGTGGATATCTACGGCGATGAAATTCAGTTTTACCAGCGGTGTATTGGACCTGAGGTCATCGCAGGAAGTGCTTCGGTAGAACTTTGCAGTGCTATCGACCTTGCGCTTAAAAAGCAACAATCACAGACTGCTTTGGAACAGAAGGCGAGTCAAGTGCATATTCTCAAGATCGATGGGCAGACGTGGCATGTTGCTAGTTTTAAAAGTCCCGCACGACAGGAAAAAATACTCCTTGAAGCCAACAGAATTGAAGAGTTAATTCGGGAAATATGGGACTTGAGGGATAGAAATCTTGTGTACGCTCTTCCTACTATTCTTCTTACCTTAGTCGTTTTGAGCTTATGGGCAAGCCAGGTGATTTTGTCGCCCATTGAAAAATTAAGTCGGTCTTTACTGAAATTGTCAGCGGCTAATTTAAATGAACCCGTAAAAATCGTTACGAAGTACAAAGAATTCGATTCGTTTGTTCTAGTCTATGAAGCCCTTTGTACGCGTTTGGCTGAGAGTTTTCAAAAGGCACGACGTTTCTCTGCTGACGCTGCCCATGAGTTGCGAACGCCATTGACGATTTTGCGTGGAAACGCGGAACAATTAATTGCTGACTTGCCATCGGGTTCTGAGTACCAGATTCGCATGCGAAAAATGGCTGATGAAATCGAACGCTTGATTGATATGAGCGAAAAGCTATTGCTTTTAAGTCGCACAGAGGTGAACTTAAATAGCCTGAAAAATGATAACTTTCATGTCAGTACTTTTTTATCGAATCTTGCTGAAGATTCCCTGCAGTTCCATCCCAACCTCGCTGTACGTGCATTCATAGAGCAAGGTGTTATTTGGCAATGTGACCAAAGTCTGGTGCAACAACTGATCCACAACCTGTACACCAACGCAGTAAAGTACAACCAGCCTTCGGGATGGATTGAGTTCAAACTGATTAAGCAATCCAATCAGCTTGTTCTGTCGATTGAAAACTCAACGCTGTATGTAGCTGAGGATTTTGCGCAACGCGCTTTTGATCGTTTTTATCGGGGGGACTCTGCTCGCAATCGCGATGTGGACGGAATGGGCTTGGGTTTAAGTATTTGCCAAGAAATTGCAAGCTTGCACGGCGGGGTCTTGTCTTTGGAGGTTAAGCCCTTGCCATCCGTGCTTTTTACGCTCACGGCACCCCTCAAAACCGCAGAATCTAAGCCGAGTAACGTTAGACTCTAACAAAGTTGACATTTAACTATCGCTTTTGATATTTGTGATTTATTTGCAATGTCAATGACATTGCTGTGAGAGTCGGAACAATGACATAAGCGTCATCCCCAAACCAAGCGGGTTTGGTTAATGTTGCTCGATGTTCTCAGACAAGCCCCAAGCTAACCCGCAATTGAGCGTCTTAGACCGACTCAAAGGCCAAGGAGAACTTGCGCCAAAAATCAGCTTCGAGCATCTCGAACTCTCCCCCCCTTTGGTCCTCGCGGCTTCACTCTTGTACATGATGGCTGCCGATGGCGACATTGACGAGGCCGAAACCAGCCAGCTGCAGTCGGTCTTAGGCGATAACGAAGAGCTTCTTTCGTGTGCCATCAGTTACGTTCAATCGGTACCTTTGGAGCAGTTTCTTAAAGAGGCCCCTGAAGGATTGAGCGCCCCTGAAAAGTTGTGCATATTGACCAACGTTTGCGACTCTTTGCTATCCGATGGCAGCGCCGCTGACGCTGAGTTGGAATTGTTTGCGCGTTTTCGTACAGGGTTTCAAATATCAGAGGATGCCTTTGCGCCGTATTACCAAGCCATTACACTGAAAAATGACAAGTCGGTGTTGGGCGACTATGTCGCCGCTGACAACACAGATACCAAAGTGAGTAGCCACCTCGCTTTGGCAGCTTCCTTGGTTTACATCATGGCGGCGGACGGGTCGATTGGCCAAGAAGAGATTGGGCGTTTGCGGGCGGTGATTGGCGAGTTCGAAGGCTTGCAAGGTGTCGCGCTGAAATATGTTCTCAAAGTTAAGAGCCGAGAGTTCTTTGAAGAAATTGCGCCTAGCCTCGATCACAAAGTCAAGTTACTCATACTGACTAACGTTTGCGATACCTTGCTGTCAGACGGCAGTGTAGATGCGGCTGAGAAAAAATTATTTGTCAATATGTTGACTGCTTTTGGAGAAAGTGAAAAATCATTTTCTCCATATTTTGAAGCGATCCGCATCAAAAATATCAAGCCTTTTGATTTTGAAGACTTCGCCACGAGCGCGGCGGCTAAGGTGTTTCGGTCTGCAAAATACCAAGCCAGCCAGGCTCAGTTCAATGCGTCGAAAAACTATGGCTCCAAGAAGGAAATTGGAACCATCATTCACCACACGATGCAAGACAATATTGATAGCGTTGCGAACAACTTCGGCAATGAAGACACGATTCATACGATGACTGACAACGCGAACAACTTGCAAAATATCCAAAAAATTCAACCCACAGCAAGCGCTATCAACATTCAAAAAATCAGTGCGGACGCCTCCAAAGAAAATGACTCTGGAGTTCATGTGGTTCGCACCGCTACAGGCGATGAAGATGGAAAATTCAAAAAAATCCACTCCCAAGACGAACAACGCGTTGCCCGTCAGACCCGCCACTTACGTGAGAAACGGCTAACGGCAGTCCAAGAAAGCAATAGCAAGGTCCGTACGTTTTTGTTTTTCTTAAAGAAAAAGTACGACCCGCAAAGTCTGGTTCAAGAAATTGCGCCCAAGCGAGAAATGCCTAGGATCAACATTCCCTCACTTGCTGAGGTGCTTGCGATGCCTGTGATTCAAAAAGCAGATGCTTCTTTGCGTCAAAGTGTCGCACTTTTGAAAAACACAAGCCAAACGAAGGCAGTCGCTGCTGGGAGTGCGCTTACCTTGGCGATGTTGCTCGGTCTGGGTGCCTTTGGGTCAGCGCCAGTTGTTAGTTCCCGGTTTTATGCCGAGGCTTCGCAGCCTTTGAACCCTTTGTCTTGCTTGTTTGAGAAGACGTTAACTGCCCGCTCTCCCTGGGGCGCAGGAAAGGCCAATTGCCAGCTGCATAACAAGTTTCCACTGAAGATGAAAATGATAGCCCAACCGCCGAAGGCCTAGGCCTGATCCCATCACCTTCCCCGTCTCACCGAAAGCGTTGGTGGTGACGCGCAATTTGCGCCCGAACCTGGACGGGCGCTGTTCCACCCAAGGTATCTCGCGCATTGAGCGAGCCGTGGAGGCTCAAGCAGTCGTACACGTCTTTTTCAATCGAGGCGTGAAAGCCTTGGAGCACGTTGAGGGGCAACTCTGACAAGTCGCAGTTGTGGCTCGCAGCAGCTTTCACGGCGTGGGCTACCGTTTCATGGGCATCGCGAAATGGCAAGCCCTTCTTTACTAAGTAATCAGCCAAGTCAGTAGCGGTGGCAAAGCCTTTTTTGGCTGCGTCTTCCATGGCTTGGGCGTTGACGGTGATACCACCTTCTTTCGCCCCCGTAGCCGGGTTGACTTGGCCGCCAATCATTTCGCTAAAGAT
>JBAXOC010000060.1:0-7826 GCA_037133455.1 Comamonadaceae bacterium
GATCCGTCCCAAAGTCAAAGTTTCTTTGATTTTTTCAGGCGTTCCACCGTGCAACCAATCCGCATCTGTCAAATTGGGAAATCCTTTGGAACCGCGAGCATCCGTGCCGTGGCATTGGGCGCAATTGTTCATGAACAAGCGTTCGCCAATAGCTTTGGCTTGAGGGTCTTTGGCAAGATCTTCAGGCTTCATTGCCACAAACTTAGCGTACAACGGCGCTTCCGCAAGATTGGCTTTTTCGACTTCTGCAGCGTACTGATCAGCGGAAGTCCATCCCAATTTGCCTTTCATCGTGCCCAGCCCCGGGTAAAGAGCAAGGTACAAGAAGCCAAAAACAATGGTGATGACAAACAGCCATACCCACCAGCGGGGAAGTGGGTTGTTCATCTCGCGCAAATCGCCGTCCCAGACATGTCCGGTCGTATTGTCATTGGCGGTCATCGCCCGGGCTTTGCCGCTAAACCACAGCAGCAAGAGACAGGCAAGCATCCCAATCAGGGTCGTTGCGGTCACAAAAACCGCCCAAAAATTACTTGTGAAGTCGCTCATATCGATTCCTTATGCGTACTTTTTTAAATTAATCCTGCCCAAAAGGGAGGTTGGCCGCTTCAGAAAAATCTGCAGAACGTTGGCGCGACCAAGCCCACCAGACGATCCCAATAAAAGTCACGAAACTCACCACCGTGACCAAAGCGCGTAATGTATTGACATCCATGGGTTGCTCCTTGTTGCTGCGTATTGCTGCTTATTTCAGCGCCAAGCCTAAGACTTGCAAATAAGCAATCGTTGCGTCGAGTTCGGTCTTGCCTTTGAGCTCTTCGCTTGCTTGCGCAATTTGCGCATCGGTATAGGGAACACCCACACGGCGCAGTGCGGTCATATGCGCAGGCATCGAAGCTGCGTCTACTGGTGTTTTCTCAAGCCACGGGTAAGCAGGCATATTCGATTCAGGTACCAAATCACGGGGATTGGTCAAGTGAATACGGTGCCACTCATCGCTGTACTTCGCACCGACGCGGGCCAAGTCAGGCCCGGTGCGCTTGCTTCCCCATTGGAATGGGTGGTCGTACACCGACTCGCCGGCGACTGAATAGTGTCCGTAGCGCAAGGTCTCAGCGCGAAAGGGTCGGATCATCTGAGAATGGCAGTTGTAGCAACCCTCACGCGTATAGATGTCGCGACCGGCCAACTGCAGCGGCGTATAGGGCGCAATGCCTTTGATCGGTTCAGTGGTAGATTTTTGGAAAAACAGAGGCACGATTTCAACCATGCCACCCACCAAAAGCACCAGCAAAATCAGCACAATCATCAAGAAATTGCTGGTTTCAATTTTCTCGTGGGACAAGCCCGATTTAGATTTTTCGTTTGACATGATGAGGTCCTTGTCTTATGCGTGTACCGCTGGAGCAGGCACATTGACTGTCACAGCGCGACCAGTGGTTGCGGTTTTAAGCGTGTTCCACAACATGATCGACATGCCTGTGAGGTACAACAAGCCACCCAACAAACGCAATACATAGAAGGGGTAGGTTGCTTTGACAGATTCCACAAAGGTGTAGGTCAAAGTGCCGTCAGGGTTAATCGCACGCCACATCAAACCTTGCATCACTCCGGCAATCCACATCGCAGCGATGTAAATCACGATACCGATGGTGGCCGTCCAGAAGTGAACTTCAATGGCTTTGACGCTGTACATCTGCTTTTGGCCAAACAAGCGTGGGATCAAGTAATACATCGAACCCATGGTGACCAGGCCCACCCAGCCTAAGGCGCCCGAGTGCACATGGCCCACGGTCCAATCGGTGTAGTGGCTCAAGGCATTCACCGTTTTGATCGACATCATCGGACCTTCAAAGGTACTCATACCGTAGAAAGACAAAGAGACGATGAGGAAGCGAAGAATCGGGTCGTCACGCAGCTTGTGCCAAGCGCCCGACAAAGTCATGATGCCGTTGATCATGCCGCCCCAGCTTGGCGCCAACAAGATCAAGGAAAACACCATGCCGACGGACTGGGTCCAATCGGGCAAAGCGGTGTAATGCAAGTGGTGCGGGCCCGCCCACATGTAGGTAAAGATCAATGCCCAAAAGTGAACGATCGACAAGCGGTAAGAATAAACGGGGCGCTCGGCCTGTTTAGGGATGAAGTAATACATCATTCCCAAGAACCCAGCGGTTAAGAAGAAGCCCACCGCGTTGTGTCCGTACCACCACTGCACCATGGCGTCTTGAACGCCGGCGTAGGCTGAGTAAGATTTCATCCAACCGGCGGGAATCGCAGCACTGTTAACCAAGTGCAGGATGGCAACGGCCAAAATGAAGGCGCCAAAGAACCAATTGGCTACATAAATATGCTTGACCTTGCGGGTACCTAGCGTGCCAAAGAAAACAACGGCAAAAGCGACCCAGACTAAGGTAATCAGAATATCAATAGGCCACTCGAGTTCGGCGTATTCCTTGCCTTGGGTGTAACCCAGAGGCAGGGAGATCGCAGCCGCCAAGATAACCAACTGCCAGCCCCAGAAGGTAAACGAGGCCAATTTATCGGCAAAAAGTCGGACGTGGCAGGTGCGCTGCACCACGTAGTACGAAGCAGCAAACAAGCCGCAGCCGCCAAACGCAAAAATTACCGCATTGGTGTGTAAAGGGCGTAAACGTCCGTAGCTCAACCAAGGAATGCCGAAATTAAGCTCAGGCCAGGCCAACTGGGCCGCAATGATCACGCCTACCAGCATGCCCACCACACCCCAAACCACTGTCATGATGGCGAATTGACGTACAACGGTGTCGTTGTAGCTAGCCGCCTGCTGATTTGCAAATGCCATATTCACCTCTTTGATTAATCGCAGAGGGAAGTGTCAGGGTTTGCAATCCACCTGAGTTTGATCCATGTCAAAAGGCTCGAAAAAAGCCCTTTATTTTTTGATGCTAAATCTCAAGAATCGCGCAAAATTCGCTCGCCTTCGGACTCAATATCATCAAATTGACCTCGGTCGATGGCCCACCAGAGTCCTCCCAAGATGAAGAAAACCAGGACGACGGACAAAGGGATGAGCAAATACAAGATATCCATAGCGCGTTTCAACCTTACTTTGTGCTTATGCCGGTATCGGCGTCAGATTGGGTTAAGCGCATGGCGTTTGCCACCACCCCCAAAGAGCTCGCGGCCATTCCAAGCCCGGCTAACCAGGCCGGAAGCAAGCCCACCACGGCCAAAGGAACGCAAGCCGCGTTATAAATCAAAGCCCACCAGAGATTTTGCCTTACCACAGCCATGGTTTGCCGTGCCAAAAGAACCGATTGCGCAATGGCCATGAGTTTGTCTCCCATCACCACAAAGTCTGCCCGGGCTTGGGTGATGGCCAAAGACTGCCCAAAGGCAAAAGAAACATGCGCCCCAGCCAAAATGGGCCCGTCATTGAGACCGTCTCCCACCATCGCGACCGTTTTCCCTTGGGCTTGTAAAACGCGCAGGCCGGACAATTTGTCTACGGGAGAGTAATCCCCTTGCGCAGCAGCCAAGCCCAAGAGCGAGGCTACTTTATTGACGGCAGGACTGGCATCGCCTGACATCAAGCGCACATCGATTTGCATTGCTTTGAGGGCGTTGATGGTCGTTTGCGCATCGGCTCGCAAGTCTTCTACCAAGCTAAAGCTTGCCAACCAACCTTTAGCATCGCTTAAAAATACGTGAGGCCCGACCTGCGTAAGACGTTCGGCTTCATGGCCGACACCACAAAAAGCCGCCGAGCCCAAGCGCATGGGTTGGGGCACACCCGCTAAAAGTACCTCCCCTTCTAGGCCCTCACCAGCTGACTCGCTTACAGCGTGACACACTGGCTGAGATAACTCATTTTGAGGGGCTTGCAGCCCTGCCCGGCATATTGCTTGGGACGCTGGGTGGCGCGAATGACACCCCATCGCTGCAGCAAGCGCTAAAGCGTGGCCCGGCTCCAAGCCTTCACGGCAAACCACCGAAGCGACTCCCAAGGCGTCACGGGTTAAGGTGCCAGTTTTGTCAAAAACCACTGTATCCACCTTAGACAAAGTCTCAAGTGCTTGTAATTGACGCACCAAAATACCACCACGCGCCAAACGCCCCGCCGCGGCCAACATAGCCGCTGGCGTAGCCAATGACAAAGCGCAAGGACAAGTAACGACCAAAACAGCCACCGCAACCATTAAAGCGTGTTCTGGATTACGCTCCCACCACCACGCAGCAGCAAGTGCCGCACAAACTAAAACGCCCACTAAAAAAGGTTTGGCTAAGCGATCGGCCAACAAAGCGATCTCAGGCTTACTGGCCGAGGCGCTCTCCATCAGCATGACGATTTTCGAAAAACGGGTGTCTTTGCCAATGGCTGTGACTTTGACCCCCAAGGTGGCACGCAAGTTATGGCTTCCGGCAAGCACTGCCATTCCCACAGACCGTTTAAGAGGGTGCGACTCACCGGTAAGTAGGGCCTCGTCCACTTCGCTGCTACCGAACGCGACCACCCCGTCGACCGGAATAGCCTCGCCTGGATAGAGCCGCAAAACATCGCCTACCAAAATGCGCCGGACTGCGACCCGCTCAAAACTTCCATCGGCGCATTGGCGTTCCGCGCTTTCAGGAAGCCGGTTCATCAGCACCTCCAACGCGCCAGCGGTTCGGTCACGCAAACGCAACTCCAACCAACGCCCACTGAGCAAAAAGAAAACAAACATGGTCAGAGAATCGAAATACACCTCGGCACCAAAAATACCCTGCGGCTCAAACGTGCCTGCCGTGCTGACTGCGAAGGTAATGCCAATTCCCAAAGCGACGGGCAAATCCATGCTGACACGGCGAGCGACCACGTCTTGCCATGCGCGGCTGAAAAAGGGGCCACAAGAAAAAAGCATGACCGGCAGCGTCAATACCCACGAAGCCCAGCGGAGCAGTTGCTCCATCTCTGGCGTTAAGTCTCCCGCATGGGCAATGTAAGCAGGGTAGGCGTACATCATGACTTGCATCATGCAAAGACCGGCCACGAGCCAGCGCCACAGGGCTTTTCGCGTTTCGAGTTTGCGCCGCTCAGCAGCAAAGACGTCATTGGCGGGCACAGCGCGGTAGCCGCTGCCCTGAACCGCCTGCATCCATTGCGAAGGTAGCACCTGTTCCGGCGACCATTGCACCGTTGCTCTTTGGCTCGCAGCGCTGACACGGGCACTCATGACGCCTGGCATGGCGCGCAAAGCGTCTTCCACAGTCACCGAGCAAGCAGCGCAGTGCATTCCTTCGATCACCACGCTGGACTCCCAAAGGGCTGCGTTATCGCTACAAGGACGGCTAAACGCTGACCACTCTTGGGGATCATCAAGAACCGCAAGTGTGTTGGTCGGTGCAATAAACATAAATCGGAGTGTGCCTTGCTTAAATGGTTATCGCTTGATACATATCAAAGCTTCTCAAGATGACAAGGCGTAACCTGAGGACTTCACTATCTGAGAGGCTGTTATGTACAAACGAATTTTAGTCACGACCGATGGATCGAAGCTGTCAAAAAGTGCAGTAACCCAAGCCATAGGACTTGCGCAATCTTGCAAGGCCGAGTTGGTTGTACTTCAAGTCGTTCCACCCTACCCTATCAGTTATTTTGAAGGTGGCATTGTGCTTGACGTCGAAGAGATTAAACGCATTGAGGCCCAATGGGCAGACAACGGCCAAGCGATTGTGGATGCCGTTAAAAAAACGGCCACTGCCAAAGGCATTAACACCAAAGCTGTCGTAAGTAAGTCGGATGTGGTTTCAAATGCCATCATTGCCACGGCCAAAAAACACGGCTGTGATTTGATTGTCATGGCGTCCCACGGCCGCCGCGGTATCAAGCGGCTATTGCTGGGAAGTGAAACCAACCAGGTTCTCACCCACACCACCACAGCCGTCTTGGTCGTTCGCTAAGAAGTTGCGCCAACATCCTCATCTGCGAAGCGTTCTCGTATGAGGAGGATGTCGTCCCAGGCTTGAAAAAAAGCATCAACGCAGCAGGGATCAAAATGCGTGCCTGCTCCATCGCGCAAGTACTGCGCTGCCTTATCTAAAGGCCAAGCCGATTTATAAGGCCGCTTTGAAGTGAGTGAATCGAAAACATCGGCGACCGCAACAATTCGACTAAAGATAGGAATGTCTTCCCCTTTGAGCCCGCTGGGGTAACCTGAACCATCAAATTTTTCATGGTGACCCAAAGCTACCGCCGCTCCTGCTTTCAAAATTTCCGATTGACTGTCTTTGATTAGCTCAAAGCCCAAACGCGCATGCGCTTTCATGGCCTCAAACTCATGGGGCTCAAATTTTCCAGGCTTGCATAACAGGGCGTCAGGAATACCTACCTTGCCAATGTCGTGCATGGCTGCCGCGTCTAAAAGCAGTTCTTGGTCTTCTAAAGAAAATCCCAATTGTTTCGCAATTCGCGCGGAGTAATGCGCCATTCGCAAGATATGCGCTCCCGTTTCAGCGTCTCGGTATTGGGCGAGCCGCGCCAAGTGCATAACGGTATCTCTTTCGCGCTCCCGAATTTTGAGGGTTGCTTTATGGACTTCTTGGTTTAACCAGTCCGCTCGGTCATGCAGTGCGCGGTTGGCCGCGCTGAGCTTGAGCATATTGCGGGTGCGGGCTAAAAACTCTACGGCATCCACCGGCTTGGTAAGGAAGTCATCCGCACCAGACTCTAAAGCGTCGTAACGCACAGACTTGGCTTCATTGGCGGTAATCATTAAAACAGGCGTGCTGCTTTGAGAGGACACTTGACGTAATCGTCGAATCAATTCAATACCATCCAACTCCGGCATCATGTAGTCCACGATGACGAGGTCCACCTGGTTGTCACTACAGAACGCTAAGGCGGTTTTTGGACAAGAAAAGGAATGGCAGTCGCAGTTTTCCAATCGGGCAATCAAGGTCTCCAACAGACGCAGGTTGATCTCTGTGTCATCGACCACTACGACGTGTTGGTGCATTGTGTTTGTCTCAGGCGTACTGGCTACGCAGGCTATTTTTCTGAACCTTGCCCATCGCATTTCGCGGTAAGTCGTCCACCACAAAGCAGCGTTTGGGTACTTTGAAATTGGCGAGTTGGGACTTGATCTGCGCAATCACCGCCAGTGGGTCCAAGGTGACGCCGGGTTTGGCTACGACCACCGCCACGCCGACTTCACCAAAATCCGCATCAGGAACCCCCACCACCGCACTTTCGGCAACGCCAGGTAAGGCATTGATAAACCCCTCGACCTCGGCCGGATAGACGTTGTAGCCGCCACTGATGATTAAATCTTTACTGCGCCCAACAATACAAATCGTGCCTTGGGCGTCGATCGTTCCCACATCGCCGGTTTTAAAAAAACCATCGCTGGTGAACTCTTGGGCGGTTTTTTCTGGCATCTGCCAATAGCCTTGAAACACATTGGAGCCCTTCACCTCAAGACCACCCACTTCACCCACACCAAGCGTTTGGCCTTGGTCACCGCGTACGCGCACCTGCACCCCCGGAAGCGCAAAGCCCACCGTCCCACCTTGGCGAACCCCGTCAGCAGCGCGGCAAGGGTTCGAAGTCAGCATCACTGTCTCAGACATCCCGTAACGCTCCAAAATTGTGTGGCCTGTGCGCTCTTGCCACGCTTTGAAATGCTCGATCAACAAAGGCGCTGAGCCGGATACGAAAAGGCGCATCGACTGCGCGGACTCTTGCGATAAGCCATCTTGTGCAAGCAAGCGCACATACATGGTCGGAACGCCCATGAAAACAGTGGCCTTCGGCAACCAACGCAAAACAGATTGGGGATCAAATTTATTCATCCACAACATCTTGC
>JBAXOC010000061.1:0-7819 GCA_037133455.1 Comamonadaceae bacterium
TTTTTATTCAGTGGCACCAAGTTATCGCGCAAAAGGTCTTGCGGCGCGTGCAATGAGACGGCCAAAGCCACGGGACAATCTGCGCCTAATCGGTCCATCATGGGGACCACCCCTGAGGTTGAGACAGTGACTCGGCGGCGAGACAATCCATAGCCATGGTCATCCAACATCACCCGCAAAGCTTGTACCAAGGCATCGTAATTTTGCAATGGTTCGCCCATTCCCATCATCACGACATTAGAGATGATCCTCTCATCACGGGCGAGATGTTTGCGAAGAAAGTGTTCGGCAAACCAAAGTTGCGCAATGATTTCACCCGCCGTTAAATTTCTACTGAAACCCTGGTGTCCGGTAGAACAAAAGCGGCACCCAACAGCACAACCAGCCTGGGAAGAGATACACAATGTCCCGCGGTCGGTTTCAGGAATAAAGACGGCTTCTACCGCATCCCCCGCCCCCACGTCGAATAACCATTTGATGGTTCCGTCACGGGATTCATGCTGAGAAATCAGTTTCAGTGGCGTGACTTCGGCGCAGCCTGCCATTTTTTCCCTGAGCGATTTCGCCAAGTCAGTCATCGCATCAAACTGGGAGGCCCCTTTTTGATGGATCCAACGAAACAATTGGGTGGCGCGAAACCGCTTCTCGCCTAGTTGCTCACAAAAAAGGGCCAAGCCCTCGAGGTCATAGTCGAGAAGATTGGCCGTCATTGTGCAAATTAACGCGAATACACGTTCATGCCGGGGAAGAAAAAGGCGATTTCTACAGCAGCAGTTTCTGCAGCATCAGAGCCATGCACAGCATTTGCGTCAATGCTATCGGCGAAATCGGCACGAATGGTTCCTGGAGCGGCCTTCTTAGGATCGGTAGCACCCATCAAATCACGGTTTTTCAAAATAGCATTTTCGCCTTCGAGAGCTTGAATCATGACGGGGCCTGAAATCATGAAATCGACCAAGTCTTTGAAAAAAGGACGGGCTTTGTGAACCCCATAAAAAGCTTCGGCTTCGCCACGCGAAAGATGCGCCATACGCGCAGCAACCACTTTCAAACCAGACGCTTCAAATCGAGCGTAGATCTGGCCGATGACGTTTTTTGCAACGGCGTCGGGCTTAATAATGGAAAGAGTGCGTTCGATAGTCATAGGAATATTTCAGTCTAGAAGTTGATGATTCGCCACCCTGCGCAGCAAAGCAATTGATTTTAGCATTCGCCGCTCAGCGACTGCGCCCAGGGCGACGCTGTCCGCCGGGACCTTTTCGCGGGGTTAAGGCATCTTGTTTGCGTTGTCGCGTGAGGCTGTCGGCTCCGATATAGCCGACCGAGGTTTTTAATGGATCGGGCTGCGCCGATGCGGCCGATTTCGTATTTCCTGAGCGATTCGCACCACGCCCAGGTGGCGGGCGTTTCGCGTAGGTCCGGGGCTCTGCACCTCGGTATCGCACCGGGCGCTTTATTTCTTCGGCTTGACCGTCGCGATCAACGGAAGACGCATTGCCAGCAGCCTTCACCAAGGCTTGAATGTCCGCTTCATCCAACTCCATCCAAGCGCCGCGCTTTAAACCCCGAGGAAGCACCATTGCACCGTAGCGGATACGAATCAAACGGCTGACGGCGTGGCCAACGGCCTCAAGCATCCGACGCACCTCTCGGTTGCGCCCTTCTGAAATAGTCACGCGGTACCAACAGTTACTGCCCTCACCACCGCCGGCTTCAATGGAACCAAATTGCGCCATTCCGTCATCGAGCTTTACGCCCGACAGCAGCATTTGCTTTTCTTCTTTACTCAAAGAACCTAAAACCCGAACCGCATACTCGCGAACAAGACCAAAGCGAGGGTGCATCAGGTTATTCGCCAACTCTCCAGAACTGGTAAAAAGTAGAAGTCCTTCGGTATTCAAGTCCAGACGCCCTACTGACTGCCACTTCCCTTGGTGCAATTTAGGCAAACGTCGAAAAACGGTCGGTCGATTTTGGGGGTCATCGTGGGTGACTACTTCACCCACCGGCTTGTGGTAAGCAATCACTCGCGCTGGGGGTGGGTCAATGCGAAAACGGATGGGCTTTCCATTGACCTTGATATGGTCGCCAAATTGAATCCTTTGGCCAATGTGGGCGGGTTCATTGTTGACAGAAATTCGGCCTTCAATGATCAGTTGCTCCATTTCTAAACGCGAACCTAAGCCCGATTGCGCCAAGACCTTATGCAGTTTGGGAGATTCCGTTTGAGGGGCCAAAACGCGTTTAGGCGGCGCTGGATCAACCAACTCTTCGTCTGCGTCAAATTGACCCGAAATGACCTCGACAAAACGACTCCCCTCTAAATCGCTGGGAGTCTCGTGAGATTCTTCCACTTCAAGCTCTGGCACGATTGGATCTATATCATTCATTGCCAAAACTTTCAGAACGGGAAATCGGGGGGTCTATGGGTAAATCCATCGTCAATTGGGCATCCTCTAGGCCCTCTTGAAGAGCATCAGGAATGGGAGGCGCAGAATCTTCCAGGCTCGGAGCGATGGCCTCCATAAAAGGATCCAATGCATCAGCGCCTTGGGACCCAGGATGGTTGATCGTAGGTAACTGGTCGAGGCTGGTCAAACCCAAATCATCTAAAAACTGTTTGGTCGTTGCAAAAAGCGCGGGGCGTCCCACGGCTTCACGGTGACCAATCACTTCGACCCAACCGCGGTCTTCTAATTGCTTGATGAGCAGCGAATTGATAGTGACACCCCGAATGTCTTCCATATCGCCACGTGTCACCGGTTGACGATAGGCGATGATGGCCAGGGTTTCCAACGTAGCACGGGTATAGCGCGGGGGCTTTTCTGGATGCAAGCGATCTAAGTATTCGCGCATTTCTGGGCGGCTTTGAAAGCGCCACCCTGAGGCCACTTGGACCAACTCAACCCCCTTGGTCGTCCACTCCAAAGCGATCTCTTGGAGTAAGTCTTTGAGCGTGTCAGGACCCACCATATCGTTGAATATGGTTCGCATTTCGCGGACCGACAAAGGTTGTTGCGAGCAAATCAGCGCAGTTTCGAGGACTCGCTTTGCTTCGGACGTATTGATCATGAAGCGTTTCCGGGCGGTTTGCTCGTCCTTAGGGGATAAGCAAAGCGGTTATGTTTTGGGCAAAAGACGGTGTAAAACACCGCAACTGCCACCTAAGACCGCATATTTAAGCAGGGCTGCTCGCGGCTGGTGCATTGTAGCTGAGCCCCCAGTGATTCAGTAAGTTCATGAAATCTAAGGGTGGCGGGGCCTCGAAAGCCAAGGCAAGCCCGGTGACTGGGTGTTGGAATGCCAAGCGAAAGGCGTGCAAGGCTTGGCGAGGCATGCCATCAACAACAACCCCACCATAAACCGTATCCCCGACCAAAGAGTGACCCACAAAGGCCATATGCACCCGGATTTGATGGGTTCTTCCCGTGTGAAGCACACACTTCACCAAACAGCCTTCTTGGCTATTGGCCAAATAAATAAGATCGGTTTTAGCGGTTTTACCTGGCGATTTCAACATATCAACCACCGCCATACGCAAACGATTGCGAGGATCGCGCCCAATCGGTTCCTCAACGGAGCGCACCGCCGCACCGCTCCATGGCCCATGACCTACCGCTAAATATTGACGGCTCACAGTTCGCGCTGCGATAGCTTGAACCAATGCATCCATTGCCTTTCGGGAACGGGCTACCACCATGAGACCGCTGGTGTCCTTGTCAAGCCGATGCACTATTCCAGCCCGTGGAACTTCAGAAATTTTGGGGTCTTGAGAGAGCAGGCCATTAAGCAAGGTTCCGGTCCAATTGCCTGGTGCGGGGTGCACCACCAAACCTGCTGGCTTGAAAATCACAAAGATGTCCTGGTCTTCGTAAACCACCTGCAAATCCATAGGCTCTGGTTTAAAGGCTTTGCTTTGCGGGGTAGGTCGCATTTCTATCGCTAGCGCATCACCTGCTTTAACAGTCAAGGACGGTTTAGTAACCACCTTGGCATTCAATTGCACGCATCCCGCATCAATGAGCTGCTGCAAATAGCTTCGGGAAAATTCAGGAACCGCATGCACCAAAGCACGGTCGAGTCGCTCGCCATGGTGTGCTAGGTCAACCTTGGCCTCGCGCCACTCGGCCTCCACATGAAAGTCTTCACTTTCCTGCGTTTCCTCTGACGGATCGAGGTCGACCGATATAATAGACAGGCTTTGGTTTATGAAAGTATTCATGATGTTGAGAGTTAAATTATCGGTCGTTTATGCCCTGCTAATTACAGTTGGCGTGAGCTTATTAACGGCCTGCTCAACCCCTGTGGTTGATGCCACAGCCGGCATGAGCCCCAGCAAAATATATGCGGAAGCGCAAGACGAGATGTCTTCAGGCCGCTTTGAAAAAGCCATTCCTCTGCTCGAAAAATTGGAAGCACGTGCTGCCGGCACACCTCTTGCGCAGCAAGCCCAAGTCGATAAGGCTTACGCCCATTACCGCTCGGCCGAACCTGCACAGGCCATTGCCACCCTCGATCGGTTTATGCGTCTTCATCCTGCCAGCCCTGCCATTGACTACGCTTTGTACATCAAAGGCCTTGTCAATTTCAACGAGAACCTCGGTATTTTTGGAAGCTACACAGGCCAAGACTTAGCCGAACGAGACCAAAAAGCCGCTAAAGAATCCTTTGAATCATTCAAAGAGTTGACGACCCGTTTTCCTGACTCACGCTATACGCCCGATGCATTGCAGCGCATTACCTACATTGTTCAATCCTTGGCCAAATACGAGGTGTACGTTGCTCGCTATTACTTTAAAAGGGGCGCCTACCTTGCCGCCATTAACCGTGCACAAATCGCCATCACAGACTACCGCGATGTACCTGCATTAGAAGACGCACTTTTTATACTCTACCAATCCTACGCTGCGCTTGGCATGGCGCAACTGCGTGATGACACCAAACGGGTGTTGGAGACCAGTTTCCCAAAATCCACCTTGATTCAAACCGACGGAAAATCAGAGTCGAAATCTTGGTTCAAGTGGAAGTAATTGGAAGTGATGACCGCAAGGCGTTAAGCGCATGGTGCCAGGCATCTTGGTCGGATAAGCGTTGCATGGGTGGCAGCGCAGACATTAGTTTTCGACCGTAGCCCATCTTTAGCAAGCGCACATCGCAGACCACTAAGATTCCGCGGTCTATTTCAGACCGAATCAAACGGCCAGCCCCCTGCTTTAAGGCAATACTTGCAGTAGGCAAGTGCAAATCCTTGAACGCATTTTTCCCCAACGCTTCCATCGCATGGGCCCGTGATTGCATCAAAGGATCATCGGGAGGAGCAAATGGCAGCTTATCGATCACCAACAGTTGGAGTGCGTCTCCTGCGATATCGATACCCTCCCAAAAAGAGGCCGTAGCCACCAAGATGCAGCCGCACTCCCCTTGTTTCGGATCTTTACAAAATCTATCAATCAAAGCACGTTTTGCCGCCTCACCTTGAACCAAAATATCCATCGCTATGCCGCTATCTGCAAAAAGCGCTCTCAGTAAGCTGCCAAGGCGGTGCATGGCCTTGGTGGTCGTGGTTAGAACCAGTGTGCGGCCATTTAAGCGCGAAGCGCCCTCAAAAATCAACTGCGCAACGGCTTGGGTGTGCCCAGCTTCGCTGGGTTTGGGAAAGTCCGGCGGAACGTACACCGAGGCTTGTTTCATATAGTCAAATGGACTTTCAACTTGGAGCACTTGCGCGTCGTCCAAACCACAAGAATTCACGAACCAACTCAGTTGGTCATCCACACCTAAAGTAGCCGATGTGAACACCCAGGATTTATGACTTTGAAGGTCCGGATCGGGCCGAAGCACAGAACGCATGGCCTCAGCAATATTCAGAGGGGACTCTGACAAACGCAAGTGGGCGCCCAGCTCTACCCAGCGGGCGCAGCCTTGGGGCGTGTCTTGGACAAAATGGAGAAGGGCTTTTGAACCATTTTCAGCGCGTTGCGCCAAAGCAGTGAACTCCGGTCCCCGCTCATCCATCTGCAGCAAAATGATGTGCGCGTTCTGCAAGGCAGCCACACACTCATTCACACCGGTATGCCAATCGTTGCTCAACAGGCCTTCGGGCGCGGCATCGTTCCAGCCTAGGCGAGCGCCTGTCCCGAGGGGCCTGACCGTTTCTTCCAAACATCGGGCGGCACGCTCGAGCTGGGCCTTCAAACCGAGCCAATCTGAGTAGCCTCGCGCCAAACTTTGGCCAACCATCACCACATCGCGACCCAAAGACTTCAATTGCCCTGTACTGAACTGGCGTGCTAAAAATTGGACCCCGATGTCGTTAAGGTGGTGTGCTTCGTCAAAAATTACGGTCCTGACCGAAGGCAAAAGTTCTGCAACACCGGATTCGCGGATATTCAAGTCGGCAAAAAATAAGTGGTGATTGACCACCACGACATCGGCCTTCATCGCGTCTTGCCTTGCCCACTGGGTATGGCAATGGTTTGCTTGCGGACACTGGCTACCTAGACAATTTTCGCGGGTTGAAGTCACCAGCCCCAGTACAGGCGATGCGTCTTCTAAGTCATTGACCTCAGCAATATCACCGGAACGCGTTGATAAAGCCCAGTCTTCTACCCGCGCGAGTTGTCTCAGC
The DNA here is from genome assembly GCA_037133455.1 of Comamonadaceae bacterium. Classification (GTDB taxonomy): domain Bacteria; phylum Pseudomonadota; class Gammaproteobacteria; order Burkholderiales; family Burkholderiaceae_C; genus Allorhodoferax. Next base: position 6,629 of record JBAXOC010000061.1, read on the forward strand.
GCCATAACATCCAGGTTTTCTGCTGCTTGGCGGGCTGTCGACAGGCGTTGCATGCAAAGATAACTGCTTCGACCCTTGAGTAATGCGACCCGCAAAGACAAACCTAAGGCTTTTAGTAAGCGCGGGATATCGCGAACAAAGAGCTGGTCTTGCAGGGCCTTGGTCGCTGTAGAAACCATCACGCGCTCACCGCTAAGCAAAGCGGGTACCAAATAAGCGTAGGTTTTACCAACCCCTGTTCCTGCCTCTACCGCCAAAATTTCGCCCTCTTCAATCGCATTGGCCACCGCTTTTGCCATCTCCACTTGGCCTGGGCGAGGAGCGAAGCTCGTCATAGCCTGCGACAACAAACCGCGGTCAGAAAACACCGCCTCCACTTGGGTGCGCAAGGCCATCAATGCACTTTGGGGTTAACGGGTAAAGGCGGCGAAGGGACCTCTGGGGGCTGGTCCAGTCGCTTTTGTCTTTCATCGATCCGTTTTTTCGCATCAAGTATTTTTTTATCGTACGCAGCTTGGTTGCTTATTCGCTGTTCCGGTGTCGGTGCATTGTTATCTTTTGGAGCAGATGCTCTGACAGTAGGAATCTTTGCGGTATTGGCGTGATCCTGCACTTTCGATGATTGAGAATTGCGTTTATCCGTTTGGTTAGAGTCAATGGTATTGGGATCTAATTTTCTTTCAAACTCCAGGCGGTCATTGGCTTTCTCTTTTAGCCTCACACGTTGTTGGGCCGCTCTTTCAATGCGTTCGAGTCGGGCAAGTGCAAGGTCTTTTTGTTTGAGTTCGTAAAGCACCGCTCGACGTTCAGTGGCCACTTTACGTAAACACATTGAAACTGCGAAGTCAGAATAACAAGCACGTTCTTTTGCGTCAAAGGCCTTGGCAACATCGGAGCGTTGCGATTCGATAGCTATGCGCTGCGCGTCTAGGTGCTCCAACACTTGGTCAGAGTTAGCTAAAGCAACACGCAGGCCCAGTGCGAGTAATACGGCCAGTATTTTTGGGATATTCATGTCAGTCGCGTATCCACCGAACGGCGCTCAAGGGCTAAAAACTCGGCAGACTGCATTTCATTTAATCGGGACACTGTTCTTGGAAACTCATGGGCTAAAGGACCTTCGGTGTACAGCTTTTCTGGAGGTACATCGGCAGACATGATCAATTTGACACGCCGGTCGTACAAGACGTC
>JBAXOC010000062.1:0-7759 GCA_037133455.1 Comamonadaceae bacterium
GCCTGGTTCCATGCGGTGACTTCGGGCAAATGCCGGTAGCCATCAACGGGGGGCAGCCAAGGGTTGGCCGGGCCGCTGAGGTTACCGCAGTCGTGTACGTCCAAGCCGAGCTGCGTCAAGGTGGGTGCGATGTGGGCTACGCGCAGCGCCTCGGGGCCCATGCTCGCACCACGGCAACCCGCGCCGATGTCTGTGGGTGCGCCGACCAAGCTAATGAGACGGTTCATCGTGTTAAATCGTTTGCAGTTGAAAAAGGGGTGTGCGTGCCCTAGGATACTCCCGCTAGGCTCCGGCGTGGCTTTAGATGGACGCCCGCCAGCATGCAGCGCACCGACCCGCCCGCGAGTTCTATGGTCGGAACATCCAGTGGCAGCAGCGTGACGCTGGACTCAAGTGCAGCAGTCTGCGCAGGGGTTAGCGCGCGAAGGGCGCGTGACGATAACGCCAGCAACCGTCCATTGCTGCCCTCCAACTCCAGGGCATTACCGCAGAACTCACCGACCTGCCATTGCGTAAGTTCAATCAATGATCGGCCGCTTTCCATCAGCCGCTGACGCACTTCATTGCGTCGCTGTGCTTCAGAGACCATATCTAAGCAAGCTATGGCAAAGTCAGTTCCTATGCACATCAGTACATTGGTGTGGTAGATGGCACGACCGCTCGCGTCCGCCGCGTTAAACAACAGGGGTTCATAGTTAAAGTGGGTACAAAACCGCTCCAATGCCAACGGGTCGGACCGGTTTGAGCGGGCAACGTACGCCACTCGGTCGATGTGATCGAGCACCATGGCACCGGTGCCTTCGAGATAGATATGGTCTTGCTCTAGCCCCGAGTAGTCGATGACATCTTGTACGCGATAGTGGTGTTTCAAAGCGTCGATAACATCCCAGCGCCTTTCATGTTGCCGGCTGGGCGACGCCATGGGGTAAATGGCGATATGGCCGCCTGCGTGAGTAGAGAACCAGTTATTGGGAAATACCGAATCCGGCGTTTCGGTGCTGCGGTCCTCAAACAGGTGCACCACAACGCCAGCGCTACGCAGCTGCTCCACCATGGTGCTGACCTCGGCATAGGCGGTACTGGCGATAGATGCATTTGCTGATTCAGCAGCTATTTTTTGAAATGCGTTGTCAACGAGGGTATCCGGATTGGAGCGAAATGCGTGCGGACGCACCATGACCACCGCAGCAGGGGCTTGTATGGAATAGGCGACTTTCACACAATCGCTTCTAGGGTGATGGTTGATTCACGCACTGCGCCGCTAAGGCTTTGGTTTTTCGGCGTGGCGGTCGGTTTGATCAACTGGTATAGGTCTTTGGGGTTGTCCAGTTCAGGAACCAAGGGGATGGTGTTGCCAATGCGCAGGGACTGTGCAAGGTCGTAAACGTAGCGCAGCGCGGAGAAGTCTTCCATGGCAAAGCCGACCGAGTCAAACAGGGTAATTTGTGAGTCGCTTTCACGCCCTGTTTTTTGATCTGACAAGACCTGCCAGAGCTCGGTGACTGGGAACTCGGCCCCCATTTGTTGCAAGTCACCTTCGACGCGGGTTTGGGGTTCGTATTCCACAAACACCTTTGAAGCATGCAAGACGTCGCTGTGGATCTCGGTCTTGCCGGGGCAGTCTCCGCCCACGGCGTTGATGTGCATGCCGGGCGCAAGCATGTCAACGGTGAGAATGGTGGCATTGGTTTTGTCGGCGGTGACTGTGGTCAAAATATCACTGCCGCGTACCGCCTGCGCTGTGCTGCTACACACCACCAGACGCAGCCCGACAGCATCGGGGTTGTTTTGCAGGTTGCGTAGTAGCTTGTCGGTGGCGCGGGCATCTACGTCAAACAGCCGAATTTCATCTATACCGAGTAAATGGTGAAATGCCAGCGCTTGAAACTCGCCTTGCGCGCCGTTGCCAATCAACGCCATGACGCGGCTGTTGGGGCGTGCTAGGGCCCGTGCAGCCACGGCAGAGGTCGCTGCGGTTCGCATGGCGGTGGTCAGTGTCAGTTCGCTGATCAATAGCGGAAAGCCGCTAGCCACATCGGCCAACACGCCAAACGCCATCACTGTAGACAGGCCCTTGGCCGTGTTCTTGGGGTGGCCATTGACGTATTTGAAGGTGTAGGTACTGGCGTCGGCAATGGGCATGAGTTCAATGACGCCGTCTTGCGAGTGGGCCGCGAGCCGAGCCGACTTGTCAAAGCTTTCCCAGCGTAAAAAATCTTTTTGGATGTCACTTGCCAGTCCCTGCAAGCAAACCGCCAGGCCGGTGGTTTTGACCATGTTGGCGACATCTTGTGGGCTTAAAAACAGGGTTTGCATGGGTAGGGTTTTGCGTGTTGTCATGAGACTTTTCTTGGGTGGTTATGGAAGCTTGCCAGCGATTAAGAGAAGTATCGTTTTCAGTTCAGACAATGACAATCGGCAAAAATGTATAGAAATAGGCAACTAGTTGGCGTAATGGCATGTTAAATTGCCACAATGGATGAAACTGATCAAAAACTAATATCGCTGCTTCGCCAAGACGCACGTCTGACTGTGGCTGCGTTGGCGTCAAAACTACGGGTATCTCGGGGCACGGTCACTAACCGTATTCGCCGCCTCGAGGACGACGGCATCATCGTGGGCTACACCGTGCGTCTGCGCCCTGACGTGCAGCACAACACCATCAAGGCCTGGATGAGCATTGCGGTAGACGGCAACCAGACGCGTGCAGTCATAGCCAGTCTGCTGGGTGAGCCGGGTGTTGCTACCCTACATGACACCAATGGGCGCTGGGATCTGCTCGCAGAATTACGTGCGGAAACCTTGCAGGAACTGGCCAAGGTGCTAGAGCGTATCCGCCTTCTAAAGGGCATTAGCAATACAGAAACAAGTATCCATCTTGAAACGTTTAGGGTTTCATGATTGGCTTTCGCTTTTCGACCCTTTACTTTGATATCCGATGAGATTTGATATTCACAAGGTTAATCAACACACTACAAGACTTTGCTTAAAAACCGCTGCGTACGCTCTTCCTTTGGATGATCAAATAATTCAGAGGGTGTACCTTCCTCTACCACTACACCTTCGTCGATAAACAGCACCCTGTCAGCTACTTGACGGGCAAACCCCATTTCATGGGTGACCACCACCATGGTCATCCCTTCTTCGGCTAAGGCTTGCATGACAACAAGCACTTCTCCCACCATCTCGGGATCCAATGATGAGGTGGGTTCGTCAAACAACATGATGCTGGGCTGCATTGCAAGAGCGCGGGAAATGGCTGCGCGCTGCTGCTGCCCCCCTGAAAGTTGATTTGGGTAAGCATCAATTTTGTCCAGTAAATCTACTTTGTTGAGCAACTCAGAGGCCCGCGCACGGGCTTGCGCCAAAGTCAAACCGTGAACCTTAGTCGGCGCCAAGATAATGTTTTCCAGCACTGTTTTGTGTGGAAATAAGTTAAACCTCTGAAATACCATGCCAATATCAGCTCGCAGGGTGTCTAAATTGGTTTTGGAATCGTGAACCGACACGCCACGAACTAGTACTTCCCCACTTGAGGCGTCTTCAAGGCCATTTAAACAACGCAGAAAAGTACTTTTCCCTGAACCTGAAGGTCCAATCACGCAGACCACTTCAGAGGCATGAATCGAGCAGTCAATACCGCGCAATACGGATAAGTGACCAAATTTCTTGGTCAATGCCTTAACGCGAATCACCTCTTCCATACCGAGCCTCCAGCTTTTTTACCATGTTGGCCAGGCCCAAGGTCAGAATCCAGTACATCAGTGAAATAGTGAGGTATGGCTCCCAGTAGCGTGAATAGGCACCCGCAACAGTGCGCGCCGCATATGCCAGTTCAGCCAAACCAATGGCCGAAATAAGAGATGAGTCCTTGAGCAATGAAATAGCGTTGTTGCCTAGTGGCGGCAGCATACGGCGGAACGCTTGTGGAAGCACTACATGGAACATAGTGCGACTAAACGATAGTCCTAAAGAACGTGACGCCTCGACTTGCCCACGGTCTATGGACTGAATGCCAGCGCGAAAAATCTCAGATATGTACGCTCCAGCATTAAGCGTTAAGGCCAAAACACCTGACAAGAACGCACCATAATTTTGCTTTAGATTCCGTGCAGTTTCACCCGATAAAAGTAACCCATCGCTTGGGTTGATGAACAAAGGGAGAAAGGCAAAATGGATGAGCAAAATTTGCACAAACAATGGCGTACCACGAAAGAAACTGACGTAAACGGTAGCCGGCCACCTCAGTGCAAATTGGCACAATTGTTTGATTGGCGCGTGTCGCGAGTGCGCCAACCGTGCCATACCAATGGCAAGACCGAGGGTAGTACCTTGCAAAATACAGATCAATGTGACAAGCACGGTCATTTGCAGACCGCGCCAGAAAAGCACACCGTATTCTGTGATGATGTCTACGCGAAACCAACCAAACCAGAGCACTTGCTCCATGATTAAGTGAAGACTTAAATTTTATTGTGCTGGTAGATTTGGCGCATCAGCCTGAAACCATTTTTTGTATATCTGAGCATAACTGCCATCTGCCTTGATCGCCGCCATTCCACTGTTGATCTTGTCTAGTAAAGCCTTGTTGCCTTGCTTCACCACGATACCAAAGAACTCTTTGGGAAAGGCAGGATCATTCACTGTTTTGAGTTGTTTGTGCTCTTGTGCGCGAAACGCAATAACGCCGTTGTCACCTATTGCGGCGTCAATACCACTGTTCACTAGTTCGGAGATGACTACTGGCGTGCTTTCAAAGCGACGAATATCTGGGTTGGTTTTGCCAAACTCCCGCGAGGCGGTGTCGTCGCCAGTGCTGCCGGTAACAACACCAATTTTTTTGCCTGCTAAATCTTTTAAAGTTTTGGCGGAACTGTCTTTTTGCACGGCGATTAATTGACGAGCTTCAAAGTAAGGCATCGAGAAATCGTAAGATTGTTTGCGCTTGTCATTGATTGTCACACCTGAAATAACCAGGTCTACGTCACCGTTGTTCAGGGCCGCAAAGATCCCAGTCCAAGGCGTGTTAACGATCTTAATTTGCAAACCAGATTTTTGTGCCACTGCCTTGATGATGTCAATGTCATATCCCACAATTTCTTTGTTTGGATTTTCATAAGCAAAGGGGCGGTAGGTTGCGCTGGAGCCAACCACAAGTTCTTTGTTCTGGGCCTGAACGCCTCCTAGTGCGGCGGCAAAAAGACCAATAGCAATTGTTATTTTTTGTGAAATTTTCATGATTCGATAAATCTTATTGAGGTGAAAAAGATGAAAGTGTTGATTTTTTAATTCCCGATCATAGTATTTTGTTTTTTTTAAAAAATCGGGGTAAACCCTTTAAAAAAACTCACGGCTGATTGATCAACGTTAATTGATGCTAAAAATCTACGTTATGCGAGTCTTTTTTAAAGTATTCTTTGCAACAGAAGCCTATCATCACGACTACCCTCTCAAGCTTCAATTAGCTCGAAGTTCCTCGGCCAGGTTGCTGTAGCTCATCCGCCTTCTAAAGGGCGTTTGCAATACAGATACAAGTATCCATATTGAAACGTTCCGGATGGCATAACTTTGACCGCTAGAGAAAACCGGTAATTGGTATGCCTGCGGTCTCGGCAAAACCATCCACTCCACCCCCGGCAGGGCGAAAGCATTGGCTTGGCGGCGTAAGTAGCGGATCGGTTTCTCCCGCCCATCGGCATTACTGCATTTCGAGGCTACGGGTTAACCCCTAACCGTCTTTTAACAATATTTAACTTTTTAGCTATCGCTTGTAGTTTATAAGAGTATTATTAAATTAATTTAAGTTGCTTTACGTTAAGTTAAGTTTTTTTATACTACCGATAAATCTATCATTGAAGGACCGTTCCAACCTCCTTCTAAGTCAAAGATAAATGATGTTTTCTTCTCACCGTTCCCCCTATCAAATCCGCCGATTGCGGATGAGTATTGTTTGGGCGTTGGGTTTGTTTGCGTTGCTGTCGTGGCAATGTGCTCAAGCCCAAGGCGAAACGCTAACGCTCGAAACCTGGCGCGGCGACGATACGTCGCATTGGGTTAAAGAAATACTCCCCGCTTTCAACCGCACACATCCCACTATTAAAGTCAGGATAATTCCAACCGTACCAACTCGCTATGACAAAGTCCTAGAGCAGAAGTTGGCAACCGGTAAGGCCGGCGATCTGATTACCTGTAGGCCGTTTGACCAGTCACTTAACCTCTACAACAAGGGCTACCTTCTAGACATCACCGCGATGCCCGAGTTACTTAAATTTCGTAACAACGGGAAAGTCGCTTGGACCACTTATTTCGCGGACCGTGAGTTTTGTATGCCTATGGCTGCGGTTATGACGGGGTTTTTCTACAACACAACCATTTTCAAAGAACTCGATCTGAGCCCACCCCAAACTGAAGAAGAGTTTTTTAAGGTGCTTGAGAAAATAAAAGCATCTGGAAAATATCTACCCTTGGCCTTTGGCACCAAAGATTCATGGCAGTCCGCGCAGGTGTTGTTTGCTGCCACAGGGCCCAATTATTGGAGCGGCGAACAGGGGCGTATCAATCTATTAACCGGACGCGCCAAATTTACAGATTCGCCTTACGTTGAGGTATGGCGAACGCTCGACAAGCTAGACGAATATTTTCCGGACAACCATAGGAAGGTGGGCGAAAAAGAGGCGCGCGATTTATTCCTTCAAGGCAAAGCAGCGATTTACCCTGCAGGCTCATGGGAGATTCCGTTTTTGTCTGAATCGAGCAATGCGAAAAACATTGCCGTATTTGCCTCGCCCCCTAAACAAGACCAAAACAACTGCTACGTACTGAACCATTTAGACATCGGGGTAGGAATCAACGCCAAAAGTGCCCACTCTAAAACTGCCAGTGATTTTTTAGCATGGCTCAGCACGCCCGATTTTTCTCAAGCCTTGGTCAATAGCCTTCCCGGATTTTTTCCACTCTCCAACCACCCCGTTGAAGTTAGCAATCCGCTGGCCAAAGAAATGTTGTCTTGGCGCAAGAATTGCGACACCACGATACGCATCAACAGTCAGTTTTTAAATCAAGCATGGCCAGGCTTAGAGCAAGAGTTATGGCGTCTCAGCGCACAAGTCATGCGGCATGAAATTTCACCCGAAGAAGCGGCAAAACAAATTGCTAATGGAGTCGAAAAATGGTTCAAACCCTTTTGAGCTTAATCGCGAATTTGAACTTGCGTCGATCGATCGCTCACAGCCTTCTCAGTTTGCTTTGGGGCCTAGGAATAACTTTAACGCTGTGCCTAGACGTACATGCAATCACAACACCGTGGCATATAGAACCTAGCGGACCCGACACATCACCTGCCTCAATCCAAAGCGCTCCGATCAAACCAGGCGCAACCACCATTGTTGTCGCTGTGATCGATAGTGGCGTCATCGCCGAACATCCCGCGCTAGAAGGCGTGCTCCTTCCTGGCTTTGATATGGTGGCAGCGCAGCGCAACGTAAGAGGGACGAGATCCTCGAACTTTGCGCCCGACCCAAGAGATGCCACATGCGGCCAAAGACTTGTCTCGTCCTCATTTCGCACGCATGGTACGGAAGTGGCAAGCCTCATTGCGGGGAATGGTTACGAAAATATGTGGGGCGTTAACCCCCGCGCGCGAATTGTCCCTATACGAATCTTCAGTACATGCGGCATGTTGCCTGAAGACCTGATCGATGCGATTCGTTGGGCTGCTGGTTTAAAAGTCGAAGGCACGCCCAATAACCAGAATCCGGCC
>JBAXOC010000063.1:0-7710 GCA_037133455.1 Comamonadaceae bacterium
ATTCCATTTGACTTGCCCTTTCTGAGGAGAAAAGGTGTCAACTTATTTCAGGACGGGTCAAATCCATAAAAAAAGCCCCAAATATTGGGGCTTTTTTACTTGGGCCTTCTAGCCCGAAGATTGATAAATTACAGTTTTTGAGACTGCATAAAGCTGTCGAAACGCGCTTCAGTAAAACGGAACCACAAGTTTTGGTCTTTACGAAACGCTGCCATATCGTCATAAACCGTCTTCCAGTTCGGGTTTTTAGATCGAAGCTCTTCGTACAATGCCTGCGACTCTTTAAAGGCCAAGTCTAAAACGTCTTTCGGGAATGGAAGCACTTTGGTTTTATTGGCGACGAGTTGTTTCAGCGCACCGGGATTACGTGCATCGTATTTGGCTTGCATGTCAACGTGCGTAAATGCAGCTGCGCACTCCACAATGGCCTTGTTCTCAGCAGACAAAGATGCAAAAGCCTTGTCATTGATAAACAGATCCAACTGTGGACCACCTTCCCACCATCCTGGGTAGTAATAGTAAGGCGCTACTTTATTAAAGCCAAGTTTTTGGTCATCGTACGGACCAATCCACTCAGCGGCGTCAATGGTTCCTTTTTCAAGGGCTTGGTAAATTTCCCCACCTGGAATATTTTGAGGGACACCACCCATGCGTTCAATAACTTTACCTGCAAAGCCGCCAACACGAAATTTGAGGCCTTTCATGTCTTTAACACTCTTGATTTCTTTGCGGTACCAACCGCCCATTTGCGCGCCAGTGTTTCCCATTGGGAAGTTAACAATGTTGTATTTAGCGTAAAACTCACGCATCAATTTACCGCCATTGCCCTCATACATCCACGCAGACATTTGACGGCTATTGAGTCCGAACGGTACAGCACAACCCAATGCAAATGTCTCGTCTTTCCCAAAGAAATAATAGGGCGCTGTATGCGCACACTCCACCGTTCCGTTCTGAACGCCGTCGACCACACCAAAAGGAGGCATCAACTCGCCGCCAGCGTGTGTTGAAATGACAAATTTTCCGCCTGACATTTCACTGACTTTTTTGGCAAAAACCTCAGCTGCTCCAAAAATAGTATCTAATGATTTGGGGAAGCTGGATGCTAAACGCCAACGAATTGAGGCAGATTGGGCGTGAACTGCAGGCGCAGCCCCAGCAGCCAATACGCCCGCAATACCAACGTTTTTAATGATTGAACGACGATCCATGAAGTACTCCTTAAAAAATTGTCGCATTCAGCAATATTTCTCAAGCTGCAATGCGAAGTTAATTATCCTAAAGCCGTCGCTATTGTAGGAACCGTCAAATGCATTGGGGAGGGGGTTTTCCCTTGCTATGAAGTGAGCCGGTAATCCAAGCGTTTGCGAATAGAAGCCTCAATCCCAGGCGCATCTAACCCTTGCATCGCCATCAGTTGCGTGGGGTCGCCATGTTCGATAAAAGCGTCGGGTAAGCCCAGTTGCAATACCGGCAATACCAAGCCTGCAGTTTGAAGCGCTTCAAGCACGGCGCTTCCTGCGCCGCCCATGATCGCGCCGTCCTCCAAGGTAACTAAAGCGGTATGGTTCTTGGCAACTTGGATTAACAACTCGGTATCCAGAGGTTTAGCCCAGCGCATATTGACGACGCTGGCACCTAATGCTTTAGCCGCTTCCATAGCTGGATACAGCAAACTTCCAAACACCAAAATAGCAATCTGCTTCCCTTGCATCCGTATTTCGCCTTTGCCAAAGGCAAGCGCGTCCAAATCTGAACGCACGGCTATTCCAACCCCCGCGCCGCGCGGATACCGAACGGCAACCGGATGGTTTTGGGCGAACGCCGTACTCAAAAGCTGGCGGCACTCGTTTTCGTCTGCAGGACAAGCGATGCTGACGTTGGGGACGCATCGCAAGTAAGCAATATCGTAAGCGCCAGCATGGGTCGCGCCGTCCGCCCCTACCAAGCCTGCCCGATCCAAAGCAAATACCACAGGTAAGTTTTGAATGGCGACGTCATGAATCAATTGGTCATAAGCGCGCTGCAAAAAGGTAGAGTAAATGGCTACGACAGGTTTGAGACCTTCACATGCCAAGCCTGCCGCAAACGTAACGGCATGTTGCTCGGCAATGCCAACGTCAAAGTACCGCTCTGGAAAGCGGGCTTCGAACTCGACCATTCCTGAACCCTCACGCATGGCGGGCGTGATGCCCACCAAACGCGGGTCTTTCTCCGCCATGTCGCATAACCATTGGCCAAAGACCTGGGTAAAGGTTTGCTTGGGCGCATGGGTGGGTTTTTGCAAGCCCACCGCTGGATCAAATTTACCTGGGCCGTGGTATGCCACGGGGTCGGCCTCGGCTAGTTTGTAGCCCTGCCCTTTTTTTGTAACGACATGAAGAAACTGCGGCCCCTCAAGCTGTTTGATGTTTTCAAGTGTGGGGATTAAGGAATCTAGATCATGACCATCGATGGGGCCGATGTAATTGAAGCCAAATTTTTCAAACAACGTGGCAGGAACCACCATGCCTTTGGCGTGTTCTTCAATGCGCTTGGCCAACTCAAACAAAGGAGGTGCACCTTTTAAAACGCTTTTACCGACATTTTTCGCCTTCGCGTAAAACTGCCCGCTCATGAGTTGCGCCAAGTAACGGTTCAACGCGCCAACCGGCGGGCTGATGCTCATGTCGTTGTCATTGAGGATTACGAGCAAACGGCAATCGGCAATCCCGGCGTTGTTGAGGGCTTCAAAGGCCATGCCGGCTGTCAAAGCGCCGTCTCCGATCACGGCCACAGAGTAGCGGTCTTCCCCCTTGATTTTTGCAGCCATGGCCATGCCAAGGGCAGCAGAAATCGAGGTGCTCGAATGCGCGGTTCCAAAGGTATCAAATTCACTTTCAGCACGCTGCGGAAACCCACTGAGCCCGCCGAGCTGGCGCAAGGTTGACATCCGATCGCGCCGACCGGTCAAAATTTTATGCGGGTAGGTTTGGTGGCCGACATCCCAGACGATGCGGTCTTCGGGTGTTTGAAAAACGTAGTGCAAGGCCACGCTGAGCTCAACCGTTCCCAAGTTAGAGCTTAAATGCCCCCCCGTTTTCGCCACACTTTCTAACAAGTAGGAACGAAGCTCGTCTGCCAAAGCTCGCAGTTGCGCTCGCGGTAAACGCCTCAAGTCTTGCGGCGCATTCACACTTGCAAGCAAGGGGGGCGAGAGCGTGGGGTTATGGGGCATGGAATGTGATGTCGTTTTAGTTTAATTTTATGAATCGAAAAACGTCAGTGGCCGCGGTTGACCACCATTTCAGCCAGCGCGCTCAGGGCTTGGGTATCGCGCAGACCGCTGGCTTCTAACGCCGACAAAGCCGACGCAAGCAATTCTTGGGCATAGGCTTGGCTTTTGGAAAGACCCATCAAAGAGACGTAGGTTGGCTTGTCGTTCTGGGCGTCTTTACCGACGGTTTTACCCAGTTTGCCAGCGTCGGCAATGACATCCAAAATGTCATCAACCACCTGAATCGCCAAGCCCATGGATTCGCCATAAGCTTTCAAACCACGCAACGCCTCTGGGCTGGGCCTCGCACAAGCCGCTCCCATTAACACGCTACCTTGAATGAGAGCCCCGGTTTTAAGCTGGTGCATTTCCCTCAGTTGTTGCTCGGTTAGCGCGTCGCCTACGCTCGCTAAATCAATGGCTTGCCCTCCCGCCATTCCGGAACTTCCAGCGGCTCGGGACAGCAGTGCACACAAACGCGCCTGGGTATCAGCAGCTACGGAACCGTCGCTGGGAGTCAAAATTTCAAAGGCCAAAGCCTGTAAGGCGTCACCGGCCAACAACGCACTGGCCTGACCAAACTGGACGTGTACGGTCGGTTTACCTCGCCGCAAAACATCGTTGTCCATGCAGGGCATATCGTCATGGACTAAGGAGTACGCGTGGATCAGCTCAACGGCACAGGCAGCGCGCAGGGCTGCGCTTTGACCAGTGGATGGGTCAACAGGGCTTAGCGCCTCAAAGGTTGCCAATACCAGCAGAGGACGCAAGCGCTTACCGCCATCTAACACTGCGTAACGCATGGCATGGACCAACTCCACCGGCGCAGCATGCGCCAGTCCCGCAGGGGCTTGGGTACTGACCCAATTGTCTAAGGCTTGTTCGACCTCCGACAAACGTTGCGTCATCCAAGATTCAAGCGAAAACGCTGGCACCAAACTCATGGAGTTTTCCAAGGTTTGAGAACGCCGCCGTCAAGAACTTTCATTTGGTCTTCAACCGCTTGCAGCTTATCGCGGCAAAACTGGAGCAAATGCGCCCCTCTTTGGTATTGCGATAGCAATTGATCCAAAGGCAGATCGCCAGACTCCATTTGGGCCACTAAACCCTCTAACTCATCCATTGCAGCTTCGTAATGGGCAGGGGTTTGCGTGGAGTCCGGGTGGTTTGGGGGGCTCTTAGCGCTGGGGGTAGATCGGGTCATAGTTTGATGCAACAGGTCGCAATCATTGTAGGTTTTCTAAGTGGGGCGATTTTAGGCTAGGCATCTCCCTTTTTGCTGATCCATACCCATACGCAAGGGTACAATTAAGTTTGATTCGTCGCTGGCCGCTCGACTATGTGTCAGGCCAATTTTCTATTTCGCGCTCTAAGCGCACCCTCCCTGTGGGGAGTCTTTAGGTCAGGTCCTTATGTCTGATTTAAGTCTTCAACTGCAGCAGGCCTTGAGCCAACTACCAGTTTCAAGCTACTTTGATCCCGCGCTTTATGCGCTTGAGATGAAAAACATCTTTCAAGCGGGGCCGCGCTATGTAGGGCACGCTTTGAATGTTCCTCAGGTGGGGGATTTCTATACCCTTCCCCAGGAAAATGCGGGCCGCGCCTTGGTTCGCAATGCCAGCGGGATTGAATTAATTTCCAACGTCTGCCGCCACCGCCAAGCCCTGATGTTGAAAGGCCGAGGCTCTTTGCTTGCCCCCCAAGAGAGCGTCCAAGCCTCTGTCAGCGCGGGGGGAAATATTGTGTGCCCTTTGCACCGCTGGACCTACAGCGGTGTCAACAGCGCCAGCCCAGGAATCCAAGCCGGCACATTAATCGGCGCGCCCCACTTTACAGCCGACCCTTGCCTGAACCTGAATAACTATCCGCTGCAAGAATGGAACGGCTTGCTGTTTGAAAACAATGGCGTCGATGTAGCGGCCCAAATGGCAGGTTTGGGACCCCGTGCGGATTTGGACTTCACGGGTTACGTCTTAGACCGGGTAGAAATGCACGAGTGCAACTACAACTGGAAAACCTTTGTTGAGGTGTACTTGGAGGACTACCATGTGGGGCCCTTTCATCCGGGGCTGGGTAACTTTGTCACCTGTGACGACCTGCGCTGGGAATTCAAAGAACACTACTCGGTTCAAACCGTCGGCGTCGCCAATCGTCTAGGTAAGGCGGATGCATGCGGAGGCTCACCCGTGTACGAACGCTGGCAAAGCGCCCTGCTCCAGTACCGCGACGGTGTGCCGCCTAAATTTGGTGCGATCTGGCTCACCTACTACCCCCACATCATGATCGAGTGGTACCCCCATGTGCTGACGGTCTCGACCTTGCACCCCATGGGCGTCGATAAAACTATGAATATGGTGGAGTTTTACTATCCAGAAGACATTGCAGCCTTTGAGCGGGAGTTTGTCGAAGCCCAACAAGCGGCCTACATGGAAACTTGCATCGAAGACGATGAGATTGCTGAGCGCATGGACGCCGGTCGCAAAGCCTTGATGCAACGCGGGGACAATGAAGTGGGGCCTTACCAAAGCCCGATGGAAGATGGGATGCAACACTTTCATGAGTGGTACCGTGGGCGAATGGAACATGCTGGAACCCCACGCCAAGATCCGACCTAAGGTATGCAAGCCTTATGGATGGTTTTAGGGTCGTTTTTGTTTGCCACTATGGCCGTTGGGATCAAGTTTGCTTCCCACAGCTTTGGAACCTTTGAGCTGATTTTTTACCGCGGCCTGGTGAGTGTTATTTTTATGGGCATCGTGGTACGCGCCAAAGGCGTGCCGCTCACAACTCCGGTTCCAATGATGCATCTCAGCCGCAGTGCCATCGGTGTTTTATCACTGGCGAGCTGGTTTTATGCGATCGCTGAGCTTCCTTTGGCTACCGCCATGACTTTGAACTATATGAGCGGCGTATGGGTGGCTGCTTTTGTGGTTGGGGGTGCGCTCTTGTATGGCAACCCTGCGCGGCAAGCCCCTTTGCTTGCCACTGTGGCGATGGGGTTTGCGGGCGTGGTGATGGCGTTGCGTCCTACGATGGACCAAGATCAATTGTTTGCGGGTGTCGTTGGGCTGCTTTCAGGGATGGGGGCCGCTTTGGCGTACATGCAGGTGACCGCGCTAGGCAAGGTCGGCGAGCCGGAAGTGCGAACCGTGTTTTACTTTTCTTTGGGTACAGCCTTGGTGGGCTTAGTTGGTATTGGATTTTCGGGCCTCACGCCTTGGCACGCAGTCTCATGGCAAGACGCGGCTTGGGTGGTTCCTATTGGTATCTTGGCCTCACTCGGTCAATGGTGTATGACTCGGGCTTACCGCAAGGGATCAACCTTGGTGGTTGCCACCATGCAATATTCCGGCATCGTGTTTGCCTGCATCTACAGTTTGATTGTCTTTGGCGATGTGATCGCGCCCATAGGCTGGGCCGGAATCGCTGTCATTGTCGCAAGCGGAATTTTGGCTACGATTTTGCGAACCCGCGCCATGCCCAATACACCCCCAGAGGAGCATTAACGATGTACACCACCCTCATCTCAGTAGCAGAGCTCCAAGAGCTGCTGCAAAGTGGCACACCTTGCATGGTTTTTGATTGCAGTTTTGATCTTGGTCAACCCGATGCTGGGATCCAAATGTTTGAGGCGTCTCATCTGTCTGGAGCGGTCTACGCGAATTTAAATATCGACCTGAGCGCCAAAGGCGATCGCTTGCGCACTGGCGCTGAGAGCGGCGGACGCCATCCGCTGCCATCGCGGGAAAACTTTGCTAAGTGGTTATGCCAGATGGGATTTAGAAACAACATGCAGGCTGTCGTCTACGACCGCCAAGGAGCCAGTTACTGCGGGCGACTTTGGTGGATGCTTAAATGGCTGGGGCACGAGCGGGTTGCAGTCCTTGATGGTGGGCTACAGGCCTGGCAAGCGTCTGGTGGCGCGGTGGTCCCAGGGCCAAGCCAAACGCTTCCCCACACTGAATTTTCTATCGCTGAGCCCTTGGTTGCGTTAGTCAGTGCCGAAACCGTTTTGGGCAATCTAGGGAAAACGAATCAAACAGTGATCGACGCCCGAGCGGCGCCCCGTTTTCGTGGCGAAATCGAACCCTTGGACCCTGTCGCAGGGCATATTCCTGGTGCCTTGAATCGGCCCTTTACGAACAATTTAACGACTGAGGGTTTCTTTAAATCGAAAGACGTTTTGCGTCAAGAGTTTGAAGAACTCTTAGGCGCAAGACATCCTGAAAACACCGTACACCATTGCGGAAGTGGTGTTACTGCCATTCCCAATATCTTGGCGATGGCTATTGCGGGGCATGGAAACACAGCCCTTTTTGCGGGCAGTTGGAGCGAGTGGTGTAGCGACCCGAAACGACCTGTTGCCCAAGGCTAAAAAGCAGGGCGGGGACGAGAGCTAGACCCCTACTTTTATTTCAGTGCGCCAAGCCACTGACCACTGTTACCAAGAAAAT
>JBAXOC010000064.1:0-7692 GCA_037133455.1 Comamonadaceae bacterium
TGGTTTGGCGAAACGGATCTTGACGTGGTGTGTAAAAAAATCGCCGCGTTGGCGCGGGTGGTGTGTTTGACGCGCAGCGCCAAAGGATGCCTGGTGATTGAAGGCGAACGCATCACCACGGTGGCTGCTACCCCAGTGAAAGCCATTGACAGCAATGGCGCAGGTGATATGTTTGCAGGCGCATTTTTATACGCAGTGACCCATGGCCAAAGCACGGCAAAGGCTGCCGCTTTAGGTAACTTGGCTGCGGCGCAGGTGGTATCGCAATACGGTTGCCGCTTGTCGCAAAAATCGGTGGATAACCTAGTTCAGCAATTTACAACCGCGTAAATTTAAAAACTATGCGATGGACAGGTCTGCTGAGTCTGGTGTTCGCAGTAGCAACCTCATCGCAGGTTGGTAACACCGTCGCAATTGCAAGCACAGTGAAAACCACACAGTTCACGTGTGCTGCTTTTTATCTTCCTGCGCGAAGTATCTGGAATCGACAGGTCGATATTCGATACCAAAACAGTCAGCCTATTTCTGTTCATATCGATGGCTTGCCGGTTTACGCCTTTTCAATGGCTGGCCCCGTTGTTATGACAGCCATTGACAACGAACGCATCCAGATTCATGCCCAAGCCTTGCTCTGGACGAGTGACTTTCGAGGCATGGCTTCTTCGCAAGGTACCTGTTTAGAAACGGTGATAAAGTAGCGGATCAAAGTCGTTCTAAAAACTGATACGGCGGTAAGCCTTGGAGCATGCGCTTGCCGTAGCTTTGCAGGATCAGCCGCTTGTCATAGCAAATCACATGAGCGCGGTCTTCTTCGGTGCGAATGGCGCGCCCGGTCCATTGCAATAGTTTGATTCCGGTCGCGGGAATCACCAGTTCGCTAAACGGATCGCGCCCCACTTTACGCAGCCATTCGGCACGGGCTTCGTCAACGGGGTCGGAGGGCGGTGCAAAAGGCAGCTTGGCAATAAAAACGGTTTCACATAGGGCGCCAGGCAAATCCAAACCTTCGCCAAAAGACTGCAAGCCAAACAAGATTGAAGCAAAGCCAGACTCAATGCGGGCCGTATGGGTTGCGATCAAACGCGCTCGTGACATCACGCCTTGAACCAAGACCGCTTCACGCAAAGCCGAGGGTACGGCGTCAATGGCAGAACGCATTTGCGCCCGCGAGGTAAATAAAACGAGTGCGCCACGCTCTACTTTTGCCAGGTCTTGCATCAAATAGCTCACCATCTCCGCCGTATACGCATCCGCATTTTTAGGCTCGGCCAATGTGTGAACCACCGTGAGCGTGCCTTGAACCGCGTAGTCAAAGGGGCTTTCAACTTCTAGCGTGGTCACGTTGGCGTTGTTTGATAAACCTGCTTCTTGTAAAAAATAATCAAAGCTTCCACAGCTGGTAAGCGACGCCGAAGTGACTACCGCAGCGCGAACCTGGCTCCATAAAAATTGCCGCAGCAAGTCGCCTGGAACCATCGGGCAGGCGTGGGCCGTGAGGACCAAGAAGCCGCTTTCGCTTTGGCATTGCAACCATTTCGCAAGCGGTTGTGGGCCGTGCTCCAGAAGCAGTTCGGAGGTAGAGACCACGCTGGCAAGCTTAGGCGCTAACGTGCCGAGCTTGGCGTAAAGCTGGGCGCATTGCAGCGCCTGGCTCGGGTCTTCCTTAGCCACGTTTTTTACTTCGGCCCCAAGCGCTTCAAGTGCTTTAGACAGACCCAGCGCTTGCGCATGAATCAAACGCACGGGTTCTGTCAACGCCTCGGGTAAAACCCCGTGGGCAAACCGCAGCGTTCCGTCTTTGCCTTGGGTGCTCGCGTGAACGAGGTCAAGCGCGAGTCGGGCAAGTTGGTTGAGCGCTACTTTCAGTTGGCTTGCGATGGTGGTGACGTCTTCGGTTAAAACCAGTTGCAAGGCGCTACTGACTTCTTGCAAAATTTTGGGTAATTTGTCGAGCCAGCGCAGGCTGGTTACATCCATCGCACTACTAAATTGGTCCAAGGCGACGGCCGGAAGATGGTGGCCTTCGTCAAATACCACCAAGCAATTGTCTAACTCGGGCAGGGTTTTCATTCCCAGCGAGGCGAGTACCAAATCATGGTTGGCGACGATCACATTGGCTTCTGCCAGTTGGGTGCGAGCCGTGTAGTAACTGCATTCGCGGTAACGCGGGCAGTGGCGGGCAGTACAGGTATGGCGCTCTGCGGCTACGGTCGCCCAGTCGCTAGGATCAGGCGCGTCGTTGAGGCTATCGCGGTCGCCGTCCCAGCGTGCGTGGGCCAGCAGGTTGGCCATGTGTTCATACATACGAGTGCGGCGTTCTCCTAGCGCCTCTTGGCTTGCCGTGGCCAACGCCACCGTTGGGAACTCTTCTTCAAACATATCCTCTTCAACGCCACCTACACCGACAAGACGTTCGAGTTTGACCTTGCAAACATACCGACCGCGGCCTTTCGCTAAAGCATAGGCAAAGGGCTGCGCCATGACCGCCGCCAGCGCTGGGAGGTCTTTTTGCATGAGCTGTTCTTGCAGTGCGACCGTTGCGGTAGAAATAATCACCCGTGTTTTTCGCTCTAAGGCCATGGCAATCGCGGTGCTGGCGTAAGCGGCTGATTTGCCAACGCCAGTCCCCGCTTGAATCACTGCAATGGCCTTGGTGGGCTGGTCTGAATCGCCTAGATCAGCTCGGCTGAGCGTCTGAGCGATGCACTGCGCCATAGCGTGTTGCCCAGGGCGAATACGAAAACCGGCGGTGCTACCCACCACGTTTTCAAACGTCTCTATGGCGCGTTGTTCAAGTCGGGTGGGGAGGTTGGGAGCGGGGAAAGAAGTCAAGCGGGGCGATTCACATCAGAGGAAGAGGTGAATATACCGTTTACTTAAACCCCACGCGATCCAACATCTGTTGCACCTTGATTTGATTCATCCCTACGATACGAATCGGCACGAGCTCACTTTTAAAACTACCGCCCGTCATGGCTTGTAGGGCGGGGTTATCCAGCTTCAAGCCCTTGACCACGGGCCATTCGTTGTTGCCATTGGCAAAGTGATTTTGCGCCTCCGGGCTTACGAGGTATTCCAAAAACTTCACGGCGTTGGCCTGGTTTTTTGCGTAACGCGCCACCGCGCCACCAGCCACGTTCACATGTGTGCCCCAGCTTTGTTGGTTCGGAAACACCACGCCCACGCGCTCCATGAGAGCGATGTCGGCGGGGTTGGTGGAGCGCATCAAGCGCGCCAGGTAATAGGTGTTGGTTACGGCAATACCGCATTCGCCGCTGGCCACGGCTTTAATTTGGTCGGTGTCACCGCCCTTAGGCGAGCGGGCCATGTTGTCGACCATGCCTTTGAGCCAAGCCTCAGTTTTTTCAGCGCCGAGGTGTTCGGTCATCGCGCCAAACAAGCTCAGGTTGTAGGGGTGCGAACCCGATCGGATGCACAGCTTGCCTTTGTTTTTGGGATCGCCCAATTCTTCGTAGGTGTCTACGTCTTCGCGTTTGATTTTCAGCTTGTCGTAAACCACCACACGCGCCCGGGTGGATAAACCAAACCAAGCGGTTCCGTCGTCGGTGGGTTTGGAGCGGAGCTGGGCGGGAATAGCGGCTTCTAAGGTTTTGGACTTGATGGGCAAGAACATGCCGTCCACCTCGCCGCGCCACAAGCGGGCGGCGTCCACCAGCAAGATCAGGTCTGCGGGCGATGCGCTGCCCTCGGCTTTGAGGCGGGCGATGATGCCCGCGTCGTCGGAGTCGACGCGGTTGATCTTGATGCCAGTGGCTTTGGTGAAGTCGCTATAAAGCGCCTCGTCGGTGGGGTAATGGCGGGCGGAGTAGAGGTTGATGACTTGATCGTCTGCCAAGACTGATGGGCTGAACAAGCCAGTGGTGACAGCAGAAATTGCCACGGATAAAACCGCGAGGGTGCGACGCATGAGGAGACTCCAAGTTAAAAATACTGGAAGGAAGTCTACATCAAATGCGAATCATTATCATTTGACTTGGATCAAAAGTCCTTAAAAAAGTGTAGTTTTAGCCTAAATTTGTCAGTTGCGCCGCAGCGTGCGGCTGAGCAAGATGACAGGCAACAAGCCTACCAACACCAAAGCCAGCGAGGGCAAAGCGGCTTCGCCCAAGCGTTCATCGCGGGCCAATTGGTAGGCCATTACCGCCAAGGTGTCTGTGTTGAAGGGGCGCAGGACCAAGGTGGCGGGCAGCTCTTTCATCACATCCACCAACACCAGCAACGCGGCAGCAGCCACGGGTTTTTTCAGCAAAGGCCAATGCACGCGCTTTACCAGCAAAAAGCCAGACGTGCCCAACATGCGCGCGCTGTCGTCTAGCGAGGCAGGCACACGCGCATAGCCGCTTTGCACCGACTGCAAAGCCACAGCAATAAAACGCACAAGATAAGCCCAGACCAACCCCAGCACCGTGGCCGTCAGCCAAAAGCCTACGCCCGACTGCGGCCACGTGGCTTGCACCCAGCCCACAGGCAGCAGCAAGCCCACCACAATCACTGCGCCCGGCACGGCATAACCCAAGCCCACCAAGCCCATCACTTGGTGCGTCAGCCAGTTGGGATGCAAGCGGGCAAGAGCTGCCAACAGCAAGGCCGCACCTACGGCCAACAGGGCCGTCATCCCGCCCAAAGACACGCTGGTGACCGACCACTGCACAAAGCGAGACCAAGGCAAATCCATCACGCCGTCACCTTGTATCAAAGCGCGAATCATGAAGAGTACAGGCAACACAAAACCGCACAATACGGGCAGCACGCACAAGGTCCACGCCAAAGCGGCAGACAAGCCTTGCAGCCGCAAGGGCTGCGACTCGCTGCCTTGGCGGTCGACACGTGCGATAGAAAAACGCAAGCGCGATTGCGCATGTTGTTCAGCGGCCAACAAGACTACGACCACAAGCAACAGAAAAGTAGCCAACTGCGCAGCGGCGATGCGGTTGTCCATCACCAGCCACGCTTTGTAAATACCAGCGGTGAAGGTTTGGATACCAAAGTAGCTTGACACGCCAAAGTCAGCCAGCGTTTCCATCAAGGCTAAGGCCGTGCCCGCGGCAATCGCAGGGCGAGCCAGTGGCAAAGCCACGCGTAGGATGCGGCGCGAAAGCGGGGCGCCTAGTAAACGTGCAGCCTCCATCAAATGGTTGGCGCGTTCAGACAACGCAGTGCGGGCCAGCAAATACACATAAGGGTAAAGCGCGAGGGTAAACACACAGGCAGCCCCCCACACGTTGCGCACCTCGGGAAACACGCGGCCTTCTAAACCAAAGGCAGCGCGAATACCCGTTTGCAATGGGCCGCTAAATTGCAAGTAGTCGGTGTAGGCATAAGCCACCACATAGGCAGGCATGGCCAGGGGCAACAACAGCGCCCATTCCAAGCTGCGACGCATTGGGAAATCAAACAAGGTCACAGCCGCAGCAGACACAGTTCCCATGCTGATAACGCCTACGCTTACCAACACGCACAGCAGCAGCGAAGTGCCCACATAGTCGGGCAGCACCGTGCGGGCCATCTCGGCCAAGATGCCGGCGGAGGCGTCGTTCCACTGTGCCCATGAAAACAGCACGGTCACCACTGGCAGTGCCAACAGCAAGGCCAACACGGCCAACACACAGCGTAAAAAAAAGCGGAAGCTAAATACCATGCGGCATTGTAGGTAGCCGCACATGGCATGGCGTAAAACCATCGTCTCTACAATAGGTGCATGTTTTTAGACGTCGCCCAGCTCTCCATTAGCTACCCCGAACGAGCCCACCCCTCAGTGGACCGGGTGACTTTGGGTCTGCATGCTGGTGAAATGGGCGTGCTCATTGGCCCGTCGGGCTGCGGAAAAACCACGCTGCTGCGTGCAGTGGCGGGTCTGGAGCGTGTTTGTGCGGGGGACATTCGTTTGGCCCAATCGGTGGTCAGCAGCGCCAACGTGCATGTGGCCCCAGAGGCGCGCCGCATTGGCATGGTCTTTCAAGACTACGCCCTTTTCCCCCATTTGAATGTGCAAGACAACGTCAGCTTTGGCCTGAACAAGATCCCGCGTGTTGAGCGCGAAGCGCGTGTGCGCGGAGTGTTGGCGCTGGTGGGCTTGAGCACCAGCGCACAGCGTTACCCGTTTGAGTTGTCGGGTGGCCAACAGCAGCGCGTGGCCTTGGCCCGTGCTTTGGCGCCCAAGCCGCAACTCTTGCTACTCGATGAGCCGTTCTCTAACTTGGATGTGGAACTGCGCGAGCGCTTGGCTTTGGAAGTGCGCAGCATTTTGAAAGAAGCACAAACCACCGCCTTGTTTGTCACGCATGACCAAATGGAAGCCTTTGCCATTGGCGACGTGATTGGCGTCATGTCCGAAGGCCGCTTGCACCAGTGGGACGATGCCTACACGCTTTACCACCGCCCTGCCACGCGCTTTGTGGCTGAGTTCATTGGCCACGGCGTGTTCACGCCCGCCACGCTGCGCGAAGAAAATTCGCGGCTTGTTGTTAACACTGCGTTTGGTGTTTTCACTGATTCATCTGAAAGTTTGGAAAACAGTGCATCTGCGTCTGGTGAATGCGATGTGCTTTTGCGGGCGGATGACATCGTGCACGATGACGATGCCCCTGTTAAAGCCGAGATCCTTCGCAAATCATTTCGCGGTTCGGAATTTTTATATACCTTGCGCTTAAAAACCGGAGAGACTGTTTTAGCGCACGTCCCTAGCCATCACGACCACAAGATAGGCGAGTGGATAGGCATAAGAGTCCAAGTCGATCATGTGGTCACCTTTAGCCGTTAATACAAATGGCCCAAGGGGTTCATGCCGTCGCACAACTTCGGGCCCAGCGCTTAGAACGCAGCTCTAAACCCTTTCTCGCCCGCGGGGGCGTAAAAGGCGAGCGGTGCTTGGGCTGCCGATTGGTGTTGAGCCACTGCCTGTGTGCTTTGCGACCCCACATAGCTACACAATCTGGGATGTGTTTGTTGATGGCAGATATTGAGCCGCTCAAACCCAGCAACACGGGCTGGTTGGTAGCCGATGTGGTTAGCGATACGTTTGCGTTTTCTTGGTCCCGAACTGAAGTCGCCCCGCAGTTGTTAGCCTTGTTGGCAGACTCGCAATGGCAACCTTATGTGGTGTTCCCTGGCGAGTTTGTTGCGCCTACCCGGGTTGTGGAAGATTTGCTGCAAAGTTCAGATACGACAGCCCTAAAGCGTCCTTTGTTTATTTTGCTCGACGGCACGTGGTCTGAGGCTCGCAAGATGTTTCGTAAAAGCCCATACCTCGATGCTTTCCCTGTTTTAAGCCTAGCGCCTGCGCAAATCTCGCGTTACCAATTGCGCCGATCGCACAGAGACGACCACTTTTGTACCAGTGAAGTCGCAGCGCTGTGTTTAGAGTTAGCCGATGAGACGCATGCCGCCCAAACCCTCGAGGCGTATTTAGATGTCTTTTCAGAGCACTACGTGCGGGCAAAACAGCAGTTGCCTGTGGATAGTCAAAGCGCTGCCCGTGTGCGATTGGAAAATTTAGCCTTGTATTCCCTTAAATAGCTGGGCTAAATCCGCTAAGCTAATTAGGCTTTGCTTGCTCTCAAAAGCCATGGCTTTCTTACTCACGGGATCGGTAAACGCAATCGACTTCGCTAACAGCTGTAGCGGCTTGCTGAAGTCGCTTGATCCTTCCGGCGTGAGGGTGGGATACATGCC